>JAAWGY010000209.1 GCA_022795575.1 Angelakisella sp.
TGAGTGAGGTGACTTGAACACCCGGCCTCTACCACCCCAAGGTAGCGCGCTACCAACTGCGCCACACCCAGAAACAGCTTAATTATAATAACACACCCCGGGGAGAAATGCAAGAGGTATTTTACAGAATTCCAAAAAATTTTTACCCAAGCCGTTCCCGATGACCAGCCAGGGACACCGCCCTGGCCAGGGACACTGCCCCCGGCCGGAGACACACCCTGGCCGAGGGCACCCCTCCAGGGGCACCCTCCCCGGGGTGTGCCCCTGCCACCCGTCAAAGCAGCGGCGCAATCACCAGCGCCACCATGCTCATCAGCTTGATCAGGATGTTGATGGACGGGCCGGCGGTATCCTTCAGGGGATCCCCCACCGTGTCGCCGATCACCGCCGCCTTGTGGGCCTGGCTCCCCTTGCCGCCCCCGGCCCCCTCCTCGATGCTCTTTTTGGCGTTGTCCCAGGCGCCCCCGGCGTTGGCCATCATAATGGCCAGCAGCACCCCTGTCACGGTGGCCCCCGCCAACAGCCCCGCCAGCGCCTCCTTGCCAAAGAACAGCCCCACCGCCGCCGGGCTCAGGATCGCCACCATCCCCGGCAGCGCCATCTCCCGGATCGCCGCCTGGGTGGAGATGTCCACGCACCGGGCGTAATCCGGCCGCTGGCTCCCCGCCAGAATCCCGGGGAATTCCCGGAGCTGCCGCCGCACCTCGTCGATCATCCGGTTGGCCGCCCGGGAAACCGACGAGATGGTCAGCGCCGAAAAGAGGAAGGGAAGCATCCCCCCTGCCAAAAGCCCCGCCATCACCCGGGGGTCCAGGATATTGATGGCGGTAAGCCCCGCCGCCCCGGCGTAGCTGGCAAACAGCGCCAGCGCCGTCAGCGCCGCCGAGCCGATGGAAAACCCCTTGCCAATGGCCGCTGTGGTGTTCCCCACCGCGTCCAGGTGGTCGGTGACGGCCCGCACCTCCGCCGGCTGGCCGCTCATCTCGGCGATGCCGCCGGCGTTATCCGCCACCGGCCCGTAGGCGTCCACCGAAACCACCATCCCCACGGTGGCCAGCATCCCCACCGCCGCCAGGGCGATGCCAAAGGCGCCGCAGAAGTGGTAGGCGGCAAGGATGGCCTCCGCCAGCACCAAAACCGGCCAGACGGTGGAGAGCATCCCGCAGGAAAGGCCGGAGAGGATCCCGGTGGCCGCCCCGGTGCCGCAGGCGCTGGCGATCTCCTTTACCGCCCGGTACCGGTGGGAGGTGTAGTGCTCGGTGAGCCTGCCCACCAGCAGCCCGGCGGCGATGCCGCTGACCACCGCGGCAAAGGTCCGCAGCCCCTCCGCCAACAGTCCCCCCAGGAAAAAAGCCGCCCCCACCAGCAGGATGGCGCTAAGATAGGTGCCGGTGTTGAGGGAAAGCTGGGCGTCCTCCGACCGGATGGTCTTTACCAGGAAGATGCCGAAGACCGAGGCGAGGATCCCCGCCGCCGCCAGCCCGAAGACGTAGGCCAGCGCCTCCTCCCCGCCCCAGGCCACCGAAAGCAGCAGGGCGGATACCAGACAGCCCACATAGCTTTCAAACAGGTCGCTGCCCATGCCGGCCACGTCCCCCACATTATCCCCCACATTGTCGGCGATGACGGCGGGGTTGCGGGGGTCGTCCTCCGGGATGCCGGCCTCCACCTTGCCCACCAGGTCCGCCCCCACGTCGGCGGCCTTGGTGTAGATGCCGCCCCCCACCCGGCAGAAGAGGGCGATGGAGCTGGCCCCCAGGGAAAAGCCGGTGAGGACCTCCGGGTGGCCGGGGTTCAGCAGGTAGACGCCGCCGATGCCCAGGGCGCCCAGCCCCACCACCATCAGCCCCATTACCGACCCGCCGCAGAACGCCGCCCGAAAGGCCGGGGCAAGCCCCTGTCCCGCCGCCTGGGCGGTGCGCATATTGGCGGAGACCGCCGCCCTCATGCCGCAGAAGCCGGCCACGGCGGAAAGCACCGCCCCGGCCAGAAAGGCCAGGGCAGCGGCCCTGCCCAGCCCCAGCAGCAGCCACAGTATCCCAGCCACCACCACTACAAAAACGGCCAGCACGGCATACTGCCGCCGCAGGTAGGCCATGGCCCCCTCCCGGATGCTGCCGCCGATCTCCCGGATCCTGGCGTCCTCCACCGGCATCCGCTGGATGTCCATCCTCTGGAGCAGGGCAAAGGCGATGGCCGCCGCGGCCGCCAAAAGCAGGCTGATCTCCATAATAACTCCCTCTCTTTCCCCTCCGTCCCCCCGGCTTTCCTTTCCGGGAAAACAAAAAAGGGCATATCCGGATGTTCCTGTCCGTTGCGGACAGAGAGCCTGTGGAAACCCCTTTTGTTTTATGATAACACCTTTTTGCGGAAAAATCCAGCGGTTTTTCCAGCGATGGGGAAAAGAAGAGGATCGGTCGGTCCCTCTGCTGCCAAGAGGTTCCCCCTTTCGCTTTTTTTACAAAAAATTCTCCCGCTTCCCTTGTTTTTTTCTCCAAAATCGTGTACTATGGACACGGGATATAAATTTACCTAAAGCAACACCCGCTCTCCCATAACTTCCGCGTTATCCCCCGCCGGAAAGGAGGCCATTTCCATGAACGTCCGCCAGGCCCAGTACCTTATCGCCGTCTTTGAGGAGGGGAGCATCTCCGGGGCGGCCAAGCGCCTCTATATCTCCCAGCCCGCCCTCAGCCAAACCATCCAGATGGTGGAAAAGGAGCTGGGGGCCCGCATCTTTGACCGCACCACCACCCCCATCTCCCTCACCTATGCCGGCGAAAAGTACATCGAAACCGCCCGCAAATTCGTGGCGCTGGAAACCGACCTCCGCCGGGAGATTATGGACATCCGCCAGGAGACCAGCGGCAAGCTCCGGGTGGGCATCTCCACCCTGCGCTCTATGGCGGTGCTGCCCACCATCCTGCCCATCTTTATGCAGAAGTACCCCGCCGTGGAGCTGGAGATCGTGGAAACCGGCTCGGCCAACATGGACCACCTGGTCCTCAGCGGCAAGGTGGATCTGGCCCTCCTCATCTCCCGGGATAAGGTCAGCTCCGAGCTGGCCTATGTCACCCTCTGCCGGGAGCGGCTGCTCCTCTTCGCCGGGCCGGAGACCACCCTGGCCAAGACCATCCCCCCCTATACCGGCATCACCATCGACCAGGCAAAGGACGAACGGTTTATCGCCGTCCACCCCGGCCACGGCGCCCGGACGATACAGGACCATATGTTCAGCGAGTACCGGATGGCCCCCCGCATCATCTTTGAGACCCACAGCGTCGAGGTGGCCCGGCGGCTGGCCATCGCCTGCAACGCCGTGGCCCTTTACCCGGAAACCCTCCTCAGCAGCTGGACCTATCCCGCCGGCGTCTACTACCCCATTATCGGGGACCAGTTTTTGCGGGAGCTCTACTTCTGCTACAACAAAAGCAGCTATCTCCCCCGGTATATGGCGGATTTTATCACCATCGCCAAGGAGGAGTATTTTTCCATCACCCACCGAAAGGAGCTAACCCATGTTTGAGAGCTACGAGGAGGCCCGGATCTACCCGGGGGACAGGCGCGGCCAGCGGCAGTTGGACGCGCTGCTGGAAAAGGAGGGCATCCGCCGGGACGGCAGCCTGGACTACACCCTGGGCCTTTACGACCAGGAGGGGGAGCTGGCCGCCACCGGCTCCTACTACCGCAACACCCTCCGCTGCCTGGCGGTGGATTCCGCCCACCAGGGGGAGGGGCTGCTGAACCGGGTGGTCTCCCGGCTGATGGAGCTGCTGGCCGACCAGGGGGTGCTGCACCTCTTCCTTTATACCAAATGCGATAAGGTCCACTTCTTCCGGGACCTGGGGTTTGCCGAGATCGCCCGGGTGGAGGGGCTTGCCGCCTTTTTGGAAAACCGCCGGGACGGCTTTGCCCGGTACCTGGAGGAGCTCACCGCCCGGGCTGCGGAGCGGCCCCTGCCGGAGGGGGCGGTCCGGGGCGCCATTGTGATGAACGCCAACCCCTTTACCCTGGGCCACCAGTGGCTGGTGGAGCAGGCGGCGGCCGGCTGCGACCTCCTCCACCTGTTTGTGGTGACAGAGGACGCCTCCCTGGTGCCCTTTTCGGTCCGCCGCCGGCTGGTGGAGGAGGGGGTGGCCCACCTGCCCAACGTGATGGTCCACCAAACCGGCAGCTACATGATCTCCTCCGCCACCTTTCCCTCCTACTTTATCCGGGACGCCGAGGACGTGGCCCTGGCCCAGGCCCGGCTGGACCTCCAGGTGTTCCGGCGGATCGCCGGGGCGCTGGGGGTTACGGCGCGGTTTGTGGGGGAGGAGCCCTTTTCGGCGGTGACGTCGGCGTATAACCGGGTGATGGCGGAGGAGCTGCCCAAGGGGGGGATCCGCTGCGTCGTCCTGCCCCGGCGGGAGGCGGCGGGGCAGGCCATCAGCGCCTCGGCTGTGCGGCAGCTGATCCACGACGGGGCGCTGGAGGCGATCCGCTCCCTGGTGCCGGAGTCCACCTACCGCTTCTTCCAGACGCCGGAGGGGGAGGCGGTGGCGGCAGCCATCCGGGGGGCCGCGGTGGTGGTCCACCACTGACCGGTTAAGCGCCTGTTCAGAATCCCTCTGCACGCCGCCTTGGCGGGGATTTTTACGTCCTGCAAGGCAAAAAACCGCAGGAATACTTGCTGTATTGCAAGGTTTTTTAACGCAGCAGGGCGGAAAATACCCGTTCAGGCGGCGTGCTGGGAGATTTTGAATAGGCTCTTAGGCCGGTGGTCCCAAAATGCGCCCGCCAATTGCATCGGCGGGCTGTTTTGGGGAGAAAGGCCCTACCCCTAACCCCGGCCGCGGTTTGCGCTTCCTGGATAGCCGGGCAACAACCCGCCATTGGCCCCATCCCCACCCAAAAGCAGCTGTTTAGAACCGCGGCCTGACGGCCTACAACACAACGGCAGGGCCTGTGCCAAAAACACAAGCCCTGCCGTTGTGATAGTCAACCTGGGGAGTTTCGCCCGCTGCGGCGGGCGACCAGGGCCTGCGCGGCCCTGGACCTGCGGCCCGGTAGCCCGGGCGGGCACAACCTGTGGG
>JAAWGY010000210.1 GCA_022795575.1 Angelakisella sp.
GCCCAGGTATCCGTTTCATACCTTAGATAGTAGCGGGCCGCCTTTTCCGAAAGGCCCAGGGCGATAAGGTATCTCACCTTTTGTTCCAGTTCCATCCCCATCCCCCTTCCTTACTGCGCAAACTGCCCCGCCACCCGCCGGTCGCTTTCCAGGACGGCGGCGGTCATCTCTGCCCGCATCTTCTCCAGCCGCCGGGCCAGCTCCGGGTCGGAGAGGGCCAGCATCTGTGCGGCCAGGATGGCGGCGTTGGCGGCGCCGTCCACCGCCACGGTTGCCACCGGGATACCGGCGGGCATCTGGACGGTAGCCAGCAGGGCGTCCAGGCCGTCCAGGAAGGAGCCCTTCACCGGGATACCGATCACCGGCAGGGTGGTGTGCCCCGCCATCACCCCGGCCAGGTGGGCAGCCTTGCCGGCGGCGCAGATCAGCACCCCGAAGCCGGCCTCCTTGGCCCCGGCGGCGAAGGCGCAGGCCTCCTCCGGGGTGCGGTGGGCGGACAGCACCCGCACCTCCCGGTCCACCCCCAGCTCGTCCAGCTTTTCGATGGCCTTTTTGACCACCGGCAGGTCGCTTTCCGCCCCCATCACCACGGCGGCTTTCAGGTTTGACATAGCATGACATCCTTTCTGTCAGGGTTTTCCCGTCGGCAAATGAAAAAGGCCGCGGTGCGTCATCTTGCACTACGGCCTTTGTGTTACACTTTGCCTGCTCCGCTGCCATATAAGCGCAGACAATCACAGGATACAGAGCGACACCGGCGACGATTCATATCTTTGTAGCCCAAACCGCTCTCCTCCCCTCTCGCCTATGCTGGCAGTACCTCTATAGTGTATTCGTTTTTTGTCCGGTTGGCAAGTCCTTTTTTAGCTTTTCAGCCAAAAGCACAAGAACCGCCGGTTTTTCGGGGGAAAATTGGGCAGGGCGGGGAGTATCCTTGCGGCAAGCCACCCTTCGCAAAAGGACAGAAAAGCTGCGAACGGACAGCCTTTTAGGCCGGCGAACCCAAAATGCGCCCGCCTCCAGCGCCTACGGCGCGCGGCGGGCTGTTTTGGGGAGATAGGCCCTGCTCCTAACCCCGGCCGCGGTTTGCGCTTCCCCGCCAGTCAGGCGACAAACCGCCATAGCCCCCATCCTCACCAAAAAGCAGCTGCCCAAAACCGCGGCCTGACGGCCTACAACAAAACGGCAGGGCCTGTGCCAAAAACACAAGCCCTGCCGTTATGATAGCCGTCCTGGGGAGTTTCGCCCGCTACGGCGGGCGACCAGGGCCCTGCCCTGGACCCGCAAGCCTTTGAAAAGGCTTGACCGAAACTTTTAGCGCCCTGCGGGCCTTTCTCGGACCACCCTGCGGCTTATCCCCCCACCAAATGCAACACCAGATTCACAATGTGCGGGAACACCGTTACCACAATAATCATACGCAGTACCTGCAAAAATGTCACATCCGGATTGTCTACCCCCAAGTCCGAGGAAATCAGCGCCATATCCGAAGCCCCCGCCGGCGTAGCAATCAGCATCGCCTCCGCCCGGTTCAAATGCGTCACCCGAGGCAGCAGCCACCCCATCAGGAAGCAGTTGCCAAAATATCCCGCCAGCAGCACCACCGCCGGCAGAATCAGGTACTTTAACTCCATCAGCTCCTGCCGCCCAAAGCAGCACCCAATATAGCTCCCGGTCAGCACCTGCGCCACCCGCTTAAGCCACATGGGAATGTACGCCCGCCCCAAGCTTAGCTTAAAAACCAGCACGCTAACGGTGGCAAAAAGAATCGTCCCCGCCGGAATCCCCGCCGCCTTGCCCAAAAAGCCAAAAATTGTGCCCACCGCAACCGTAGCCAGAATCACCCCCGGCCCCCGGTCCCCCGGGGCAGAAGCCTTCTTCACCTCCGGAGCAGCCTCCGCCCCCGCCGCATCCGCAGGCTGTGCCGCCGCCCGTGCAATCATCGCCGGGAAAAACCCGATCCCCACCGCCATCCGCACGAATTGCAGCACCGCAACCTTGGGGACACTCGCCCCCATATCCGCCGCAATAATGGGTATGTCACTCATCCCCCCCGGCACGCAGCACATCAGGCAGGTGACAAGCTTCTCCCCCGAAATACCGTAAACAATAAACCCCACCACCAGGTTGAGGATCAGATACCCCCCCAGGAGGATAAACAGCGGCTTCAGCAGCCGGGGCAGCCGCTGCACCACCTCCTTGCTGACGGTGCATCCGATGAAGGCCCCCGCCGTAATCTGTGCGATGGTCTTGGCCATCCCCGGCATATAGGCGGTCCCGAACCCGATGTTCAGCGCCGCCGTCCCGATAATCGCCCCAACAATCATTCCGCCGGGCACCTTGAGCCGGTAAAAAAGCAGCCCGCAGACCGCCCCCACCAATAGCGTCAGCAGCATGGTCCCCATAGAAAAACACCCTCCCAAAAGCTGTAAGGTATAGAAAAAATCTATAGCCTAAAAAGATTTTCGGTATTTGATTTATAGCCTCCCCTATTATATAATAAGGCCAAGGATTCCACAAGTGGCAAAGAGGAAAAAAGAGGAAAACCGGCGCCCCCTGGATGGAACCGGCTGTAGAACCAAGCCCCCGGCGGGGGTTGATGATACCGACAAAAAGAGGAGAGATGACAAATGGTAAAGCTGTATGACACCGGCGTTTATCTTGTAAACGGAAGGGAGCTTGTCCCCGACGGCCCCGAGGCCGGCGCTGCCCTGCGGCAGCTCACCGGCCGGGAGGTCCCGAAGGAGGAGGCCGTCCGGGGCACCATGGCCTATGGCATCATCCAGGCCCACAACACCTCCGGAGACCCGGACCGGCTGAAGATCAAGTTCGATTCCATCACCTCCCACGATATCACCTATGTGGGCATCATCCAAACCGCCCGGGCCTCCGGTATGACCCGGTTCCCCATCCCCTATGTCCTTACCAACTGCCACAACAGCCTCTGCGCCGTGGGCGGGACCATCAACGAGGATGACCATATGTTTGCCCTCTCTGCCGCCAAAAAGTACGGCGGTATCTATGTCCCCACCAACATGGCGGTAATCCACAGCTACAACCGGGAGATGATGACCCGGTGCGGCAAGATGATCCTGGGCAGCGACAGCCACACCCGGTACGGCGCTTTGGGCACCATGGCGGTGGGGGAGGGGGGCGGCGAGCTGGCCAAGCAGCTGCTGGGCCGCACCTACGATTTTGCCCGGCCGGGTGTGATCGGCATCTACCTTACCGGCAAACCCCAAAAGGGGGTGGGGCCTCAGGACGTGGCCCTTTCCATCATCGGCAAGGTGTACGCCAACGGGTACGTCAAAAACCGGGTGATGGAGTTTGTGGGGGATGGCGTGGACAGCCTGCCGGTGGAGTACCGCAACGGCATCGACGTTATGACCACCGAGACCACCTGCTGGAGCTCCATTTGGCGGACCGACGCCAAGGTGGAGGAGTACTACGACATCCATGGCCGCAAGGAGGATTACCGGGAGCTGAACCCCGCCGCTGTGGCCTACTACGACGGGCTGGTCTATGTAGACCTCAGCAAGGTGGAGCCCACCATCGCCATGCCCTTCCACCCCAGCAACACCTACACCATCGCCGAGTTCAAGGCCCACCCCAAGGACGTCATCGCCGCTGTCACCGAGGCGGGGCGCAAGCAGTTTGAGAACGCCAAGTTCGAGTTTGCCCTGGACCAGAAGCTCCGGAACGGGGAGATCTGGGTGGACCAGGGGCTGGTGGCCGGTTGCTCCGGCGGCACCTTCGACAACGTCTGCGCCGTGGCGGATATCCTGGACGGCCACTCCTGCGGCAACGGCAGCTTTACCATGAGCGTCTACCCCGGCAGCCAGCCCGCCTACCTGGAGCTGGTGAAGAACGGGGCCATCCAGAAGATCGTCAGCGCCGGGGCCATTGTCCGCGAGTGCTTCTGCGGGCCCTGCTTCGGGGCCGGGGATACCCCTGCCAACCAGGAGTTCAGCATCCGGCACACCACCCGCAACTTCCCCAACCGGGAGGGTTCCAAGCCCGGGGAGGGGCAGATCTCCTATGTGGCACTGATGGACGCCCGGTCCATCGCCGCCACCGCCATCAACGGCGGGCGGCTGACGGCGGCCACCGAGATCGACGCCAGCTACACCACCCCCAAATACTTCTTCGATCAATCCATCTACGAAAAGCGGGTGTTTGACGGCTGGGGCAAGGCGGATCCGGCGGCGGAGCTGAAGTTTGGCCCCAACATCAAGGACTGGCCGGAGATTCCCGCCCTTACCGAGGATATTCTGCTGAAGGTTGTCAGCTACATTGACGATCCGGTTACTACCACCGACGAGCTGATTCCTTCGGGGGAGACCTCCTCCTACCGTTCCAACCCTCTGCGGCTGGCGGAGTTTGCGCTGAGCCGGAAGGATCCTGCCTATGTGGGGGCCTCCAAGGAGGTGCTGGCCATTGAGCAGCGCCGGGAGGCGGGGGAGGATCCCACCCTTGGGGATGCCGGGGTGGCTGGGGCCTTTGAGGTTATCCGCGGGTTGCCGGGCTTTGCCGGGATTGATGCCCGGGCGGTTGGGATTGGCAGCACCATCTATGCCAACAAGCCGGGGGATGGCTCGGCGCGGGAGCAGGCGGCGTCCTGTCAGCGGGTGGTGGGGGCATGGGCCAACATTGCCCAGGAATACGCCACCAAGCGGTACCGCTCCAACTGCATCAACTGGGGGATGGTTCCCTTCCTGACTCGGGACAAGGGTGTGTTTGAGAAGGGGTGCTATGTCTTTGTTCCGGGGGTGCGTAAGGCGATTGCGGAGGGCAGCGACGGGATTCGGGCTTATGTAATCCGTGGGGGCAAGGCGGAGGAGATCACGCTGTCGGTAGGGGAGCTGACGCCGGATGAGCGGAAGATTCTGACCGCGGGCTGCCTGATCAACTACTACCGGGCCGGGAATTAAGGCAGGGCCTGTCCCACAGGTTGTGCCCGCCCGGGCCACCGGGCCGCAGGTCCAGGGCCGCGCAGGCCCTGGTCGCCCGCCGCAGCGGGCGAAACTCCCCAGGA
>JAAWGY010000211.1 GCA_022795575.1 Angelakisella sp.
TACAGAAAGTGACCCCCCGCCGGGCAGGCGGTCAAGGTGTGCACATCTTCAGTTACGCACTGCCCAAGAAAGGCCACCAAAACCAAAGGCCCACCCCAACAACCAACCAAAGCACCAAACCAGCAAACCTACCACCCATGAGTACGATATAAATATTACCACGAGAAAAAGGAGCTTTTGCCATGAAACTCGCCTTCCTTTACGCCGGCCAGGGCAGCCAGACCCCCGGCATGGGCCGGGACCTCTACGAGGACTGCCCCTCTGTCCGCCCCATCTTCGACCTCCCCGCCGATAAGGTGGGCTTCGACCTTAAGGAGCTTTGCTTCAACAGTACCCCGGAGCAGCTTTCCCAAACCCGCTATACCCAGCCCTGCATGGTGGCCTTTGCCGCCGCAGTAACCCGCCTCTTCTCCGAGGCCGGCGTCCGCCCCGATTACGCCGCCGGCCTTAGCCTGGGCGAGTACTCCGCCCTCTCCTGCGCCGGCGTCTTTACCCCGGAGCAGGCCGTGGAGATCGCCGCCTTCCGGGGCCGCGCCATGGAGGAGGCCGCCGCCGGCCACCAGAGCAAAATGTCCGCTATCCTGGGCACCACCCGGGAAAAAACCGAAAACGCCTGTGCCGCCGCCCGGTCGGAAACCGGCCTGGTGGCCGAGGTGGCCAACCTTAACTGCGCCGGACAGGTGGTCATCGGCGGCGATACCCAGGCCGTGGACCGCGCCGCCCAGCTGGCCCTGGAGGCCGGCGCCAAGCGCTGCGTCCCCCTCCAGGTCAGCGGCGCCTTCCACACCAGCCTGATGGCCCCCGCCGGCAAGGCGCTGGCCGATTTCTTCCCCCGCGTCCAGTTCCATCCCATGGAGCTGCCGGTGGTGCTGAACATCGACGCCCAGCCCCATACCCAGGAGCAGGACCTCCCCGAGGTGCTGGTCCGGCAGGTCCAGTCCCCCACCCGGTTCGAGGATACCATCCATTTCCTCCTTGACCATGGGGTGGATACTGTGGTGGAGATCGGCCCCGGCAAGGTCCTTTCCGGGTTTGTCAAAAAGAGCGGCCCCCTGCCCGAGGGCTTCCGCCTCCTACAGGTGGAAAACCGGGAGAGCATTGACGCCGCCATCCAGCTGCTGAAAGGAGCGTGAACCCTGTGGAAAAGGAGCTTGCCGGAAAAACAGCCCTGGTGACAGGGGGGAGCCGGGGCATCGGCCGGGCCATCTGCCTGGAGCTGGCCGCCCATGGCGCCAACATCGCCTTTTGCTGCCCCGCTGGGGAGGAGCTGACCCTGGATACCGCCGGGGACTGCCGCGCCATAGGGGTGGAGGCCCAGTGCTTCCGGGCCGATATCTCCCGGGAGGAGGAGTGCCAGGAGCTGTTCCGCCAGGTGGAGGAGCGGTTTGGCCGGGTGGATATCCTGGTGAACAACGCCGGCATCACCCGGGACGGCCTGCTGCTGCGGATGAAGTCGGAGGACCTGGACCGGGTGCTGTCCGTGAACCTGAAGGGCGCCTTTTACTGCATGAAGCTGGCCGCCCGCACCATGGCAAAGGCCCGCTGGGGGCGCATCATCAACATGAGCAGCATTGTGGGTGTCCACGGCAACGCCGGCCAGGTCAACTACGCCGCCAGCAAGGCGGGGCTTATCGGCATGACCAAGTCCCTGGCCAAGGAGCTGGCCAGCCGCGGGGTGACGGTAAACGCCATCGCCCCCGGATTTATCCAAACCGATATGACCGCCGTCCTGCCGGAGAAGGTCCGGGAGGCCATGCTAAGCTCCATCCCCCTGGGGCGGTTGGGCCAGCCGGAGGAGGTAGCCCGGGTAGCCGCCTTTTTGGCCGGCCCCGGCGGCGACTACCTCACCGGCCAGGTGTTCGGTGTAGACGGGGGCATGGGGATCTGATAGAATCTCCCGCCGACAGCGGGCGGGGACAGAAAAGGAGTCTGTAACATGAAGCGCAGAGTGGTCATCACCGGCATGGGGGCCGTCACCCCCATCGGCAACGATTTACAGCAGAGCTGGCAGGGGGTGCGGTCCGGCAGATGCGGCATCGCCCCCATTACCGCCTACGACACCAGCGGCCGCAAGGTAAAGGTGGGGGGCGAGGTGAAGGACCTGGACGTCACCAGCCTGATCCCCAAGGCGGAGGCCCGGCGGATGGCCCGCTTCACCCAGCTGGGGGTTATCGCCGCCGAGGAGGCCTTCCGCCAAAGCGGCATCACCCCGGAGAACACCGACCCCAACCGCTGCGGGGTGCTGGTATCCACCGGCATCGGCGGCCTGCCCATCATCGAGGAGGAGTACACCCGGGGCAAGGAGAAGGGCTGGGACCGGGTATCCCCCCTCTTCATCCCCATGTGCATCACCAACATGGTGGCGGGCACCATCGCCATCCGGCTGGGGCTTAAGGGGATGTGCAGCTGTGTGGTATCGGCCTGCGCCAGCGGCAGCAACGCGGTGGGGGACGCCTTCCGGCAGATCCGGGACGGCTACGCCGACGCCATGGTCTGCGGCGGGGCGGAGTCCGCGGCCACCCCCCTGGCGGTGGGGGGCTTTACCTCCATGAAGGCCCTTTGCGAGAGCGAGGACCCCAGCCGGGCCTCCATCCCCTTTGACAAGGAGCGCAGCGGCTTTGTGATGGGGGAGGGGGCCGGTATCCTGGTGCTGGAGGAGCTGGAGCACGCCAAGGCCCGGGGGGCGGTTATCCTGGGGGAGGTGCTGGGGTACGGCGCCACCTGCGACGCCTACCACATCACTGCCCCGGCCCCTGGCGGGGAGGGGGCGGCGCGGTGTATGCGGGAGGCCATTGCCGATGCCGGCCTGACGCCGGGGGAAATTGGCTACATCAACGCCCACGGCACCAGCACCCCCATGAACGACCGGACCGAGACCCAGGCCATCCGCGCCGTCTTTGGGGAGGCGGCGCCGCCCACCAGCTCCACCAAATCGATGACGGGGCACCTGTTAGGGGCCAGCGGGGCGGTGGAGGCCATCTTTACCGCTATGGCGCTGCGGGACGGGTTTTTGCCGGCCACCATCAACTACCAGGTACCGGATCCGGAGTGCGACCTGGACATCATCCCCAACACGGGGCGGCAGGCGGAGATTCGGGCGGCGATGAGCAACTCCCTGGGGTTTGGGGGGCACAACGTCAGCCTGGTATTTGGGAAGTACAAGGAGGGCTAAGGGATGGCGGAATTAGACTGCAACCAGATCCAGGAGATACTGCCCCACCGGTGGCCGTTTCTGCTGGTGGACCGGATCACCGACTTTGAGCCGGGGCAGTGGGCCAAGGGGATCAAGTGCGTCAGTGTAAACGAGCCGTTTTTTTGCGGGCACTTTCCGCAGTACCATGTGATGCCGGGGGTGCTGATTATTGAGGCGCTGGCACAGGTGGGGGCGATTGCGGCGCTTTCCAAGCCGGAGAACAAGGGGAAGATCGCGTTTTTTGGGGGGATCAAGGAGGCGCGGTTCCGGGAGCAGGTGCGGCCGGGGGACGTGCTGGAGCTTAGCTGTACGCTGGTGAAGTCTCACGGGCCGGTGGGCATTGGGGAGGGGATTGCGACGGTAAACGGCAAGACGGCGGCAAAAGCGACGCTGACCTTTGCCATTGGCGGGGCAAAATAGAGCAAACCTGGCCCAACCATGCCCGAAGGGCGCCAAAAGTTTCGGTCAAGCCTTTTCAAAGGCTTGCAGGTCCAGGGCAGCGCCCTGGTCGCTCCCGCAGGAGCAAAAGGCCCCGGGACGTTGGGGTTGAGGCGGGGCTTGGGCCAAGGGGAGCGGCCCCTACGGGGGAACCCCTCCGTCGCCTGCGGTCGACACCTCCCCTTTCAGGGGAGGCACGGCCTAAGAGCCGCCTACGGCGGTTGGCCGTGGGGCTGCTTTGCAGCCCTTTGGAGGAACGATTTACGGCGGGGTATGTACCAAAGAACACGGGCCCTGCCGTTCTATCAGGCCGTCAGGCCGCGGTCCAAAAACAGCGGCGTGGTGGTGAGGCTGGGGCCAATCGCAGGTTTCCTCCCGACTGGCCAGGAAGCGCAAACCGCGGCCGGGGTTAGGAGTAGCCGCTATCTCCCCAAAACAGCCCGCCGGCGAAGCTGGCGGGCGCATTTTGGGACCACCGGCCTAAAACCCCCTCCGTCCCCACCCCCGGCCAACCCAAAGGCACAGCCGTCAAACCATCCGCCGCTTGTTTAACCTGTCCTTTTGTAGTATAATCTGTAAAAAGCCCGCCAACAAACACCGGCCAAATCTTCGCCATCCACCCAACAGCTCCAGCTGAATGCCCCTTTTCCCCGTGGGTGCGGCAGGGTAAACGCTTCCCCTGCCCCGCGCTGCGGGGAGAAAGGGGCGCTTTGCTGTAGGACAGCCCGGCCTGTCCGTTTTTCTTCATATGGAGGCTTATTATGCTGGAACGCTTATTTGACGAAGTTTATACCAAGTTCAAGCTAAATTTTTACCGCAGCATCTTCAAGCGCTTTGAGGAGCGCGAGGCAACGCTGACGGTGGTGGAAACCTTTTGCGTAGAGACCATCTATGCCATGGGCCGCCCCACCATCAACCAATTTGCCCAGTACCTGCAAATCAGCCAGGCCAACGCCGCCTATAAGGTGGCAAGCCTGATTAAGAAGGGGTACATCACCAAGGAGCGTAGCCAGCAGGATAAGCGGGAATACCATCTTTCCGTTACCGAGAAGTTTCTGGATTACTACGACATCTCCTACAGCTACGTCAAGGAGGTGGTGGCCCGGCTCCGGGAGCGGTTCCCACCGGAGGAGGTGGCGCGGATCGAGGCGGTGCTGGAGGTGATCTCCCGGGAGCTGATGCCGGAGACCTGCGGGCTGGAGGTGGGGGTGGCGGGGCGGCAGGGGGGTTAGGCGGGGGGCAAAATGCGCCTGTCGCACAACCAAACATAGTGACAAACCAGCAAGCCTATCCCCCCCTCCCCCCGCAGGGAATCAAAATCCGCCGGAGGCCCCACCCGACCGAAGGGAGGGAATCCCCCCGCAGGGAATCAGATCCGCCGGAGGCACCTTGTCAG
>JAAWGY010000212.1 GCA_022795575.1 Angelakisella sp.
AGGCCAGGTCTTTTCCCGCCCTGCCGCGTTACTGCGCCCGCAGGCGCGTCCAGGCGCAACCGCCGCAGGCGGCTCTTAGCGCCTGGAAAAAACCTTGCAGGGCGGGAAAATCCCTTGTCCTGCCTGCATCATCCGGCTGTGAATACAGGTTCTTAATGTCAGAAAAAGCGCCTGCTGCTGACGCGGCAGGCGCTTTTTGGCGAGTTGATATTTGGCGGTAAAGGTGGTAGAATAAGAAGCAGCAGGAGGTGATCCCATGGAAACGACACGGCCGTTATCCGATTTGAAGTCCAATTTTGCGGAGGTCTGCGAAGCTGCGCATCAAACGGAATCCCCCGTTTTTCTCACCAAGGACGGGCAAAGCGATATGGTTCTTATGACCATGGACGTTTACAAGAGGATGCAGTTTGAGTGGGAGCTGGAAACAAAGCTTTCGGTTGCGGAAAAAGAGGCCGAATTGACGGAGAAACGCTATTCGTCGGAGGAGGTTCTCCAGGCGATGCGAGAAGCCATTTGGGAGGAAAGGGTTGTATAGCCTGGAATATTTGCCGGCAGCACGACAGGATTTGGTGGAGATTGCGACATATATTCGGGACCGATTGGGCAACGCTGCCGCAGCAGACAGACTGGCGAGGATGTTGGTTAAAAAATGTGAGAGCATATCGGTTTTTCCCTATGCGTACCCGGTACATACGACGGTTTTTCCCAGAAGTTTTGGATACCGAAAGGCCGTCGTCCACCATTATATGATCATTTATCAGGTAAATGAAGAGAAAAAGCGAGTAACCATCTATCGAGTCATCTATGGGAAACGGGATTGGGATACCTTGTTGAAATAAAAAACAGGCGCCGTGGTGGAGAACACGGCGCCTGCGTTTTATGGAAGAAGCCGCACACACATGAAAAGCGGCGTCTTCTCAGGAGTCAGGGGGTTTTGCCAGGCTTATTTCTTGAGGGAAACAGCGGCGGCAGAAACCAGGGCCACAGCGGCCAGGGCAGTGGCGATGCCGACGACATCGTTAGCGCCGGTGTCGGGGTTGTTGCTGCCAGCAGAAGGAGTGGCAACGCTCAGCTTCTTGTCAGAGAAGACGTAGGCGCCCAGGGTACGGGTCTTGAGGACGAAGCAGCCCTCGTCGTCATCCCACTTGGCGTTGATGTTGACCAGCTTGCCATCCTTGACGCCATACACAAAGGAATCCTCTTCCTTGTAGAAGCGAACGGTGGCGGTGCTGTTGAAGGTAGGATCACCGGTGAAGGTCAGGAAGGTGATGTCGGCATCGGTGTCGGCATAAGCCTTCAGGATGTCGTCATCGGCGTCGTTCTCGTTGTAGAGATACAGCTTGTCGCCGTCATAGACGCGGACCTCAACATCAACATCCTTGTCGCCCTGAGCGGTGAAGGTCAGGGTGCCATAGGTGGTGTTGTTGTCGTACTTTTGAACCTCGTAAATGGTGTTCTTGGCGAAGACAGTCTCGCCCATGTCGAGCTCGTTGTCAGCGTCGATAGTCAGAACATCATCATCCAGGTGGTAGTTGACGCTCTTCTCGATGCGGATCTTGATGTCGGCAGGCTTGGTCTTGCCAACCTTCTTGCCCTTCAGGGTGAAGGTCATGTTCAGCTTCTTGGGCTTGGTGGTGGAGAAGTCCTTCTTCAGCTTGACTTCGACCTGATCGTCGTCATCATTGAAGGAAACGGACTGAACCAGAGACTTGCCATCGTCGTACTTGATGGAAGTAATGCTGTAGTTGGTGCTGTTGATGTCCTTTAGAAGCTTATGATTCTTGTTGGTGGAATCATAGCCGCTGTCGATGAAAAGGTAGTTGTGATCCTTGTCATAAACGCCGAGGGCATTGATCTTGATCTTGTCGCCAGGCCGTACACCCGCAGGAGCATTGTCAACATCGGGATTGATGGGATTTTTGATCTCATCGGCGGCAAACGCGACGGTGGCCAGCATCATAACAGCCAGCACAAGTGCGAGAACCTTTTTCATTGTGTTTTCCTCCAATAAAATTTTAATCTTCACCAGCTGGGGGTGCTCTCCACATCCCCCCTGCCAGCATCTTCATTTTATTACAAACCGTAACCTGTTTGGAAAACTGGAGAAAAACAAAAACGGAATTTTTTGCTTCCAAAACGAATAATTCTTATGAAAAATTGGTTTTATTCCGCAAAAAATACAGATTATTAACAGTGATAAAGCGGCATCTCAAGATAAATATGTTTTAATAATTACAAATTGTAATATGCAAAACGACATATCGCCGCTTTTTGGCCTTTTAACCGGCGTTTTCGCCCGCTGTTGTCGCCTGGTAATATGTGTAATTATTTACGCACAAACAGCACAAATAAATAAATTACAGCAACATCTCAATTTGGTACACCGCCCCTTTCATTCGCAGTCTGTTCATATTTCCTTGGCAAAATATAGGAGGAAATCAAGCAGCATAACGCCGGGAGAAAGGGGGACCTCCACCATGAAAAACAAAGTACTGGCCGCCCAGCAGGAGGACGCCGCCCGGCGGCTGATCCAAACGGTGCTTAGCCGGGAGGGTTTTACTATCCGCACCCCGGAGGAAGAGGCCCGCTCCGCCGAGGAGGGGGAGCGCCGGGTGGTTCTTACCTACCAGATATCGGTGACAGGCAGCGGAAGCACCGCCCCTGTTCAGACCATCACCATGTCCGCCCGGCCGGAGGAGCTGCTGGCCCACACCGGCGGCCTGCGGATGGACCAGGTGGAGTTTGGCCGGCTGAACATCAGCTACCGGGCCCGCTCGGTGACAATAGAGGACCGGGAGATCTGCCTTACCATCAAGGAATTCGAGCTGCTGGCCTACATGGCCTACCACAAGAACCTGGTCCTCACCCGGGCCCAGCTGCTGGCGGCTGTTTGGGAGATGGACTACACCGGGGATATCCGCACGGTAGATACCCACATCAAATGCCTGCGCCAAAAGATAGGAGAGTACGCCCACTGCATCGTCACCGTCCGGGGTGTCGGCTATATGTTCCAGTGGGACGAGGGCCTCATCGGATAGCCGCAACCTTTTGCCGCGCGCCTGATTGGAAAAAAGGGAAAAAAGGGGATTGACAAGCCGACCGCCAGCCGTTATAATAGAATACGTTCGGTGCCCGGATCGGACGGAATATGGCGGTATAGCTCAGTTGGCTAGAGCATTCGGTTCATACCCGAAGTGTCACTGGTTCAAGTCCAGTTACCGCTACCAATACAAAGAGGAAAAAGGGCTTTCCTTTTTCCCCTTTGTTTTTCGGCCCGTTGGTCAAGTGGTTAAGACACCGCCCTTTCACGGCGGCTACACGAGTTCGAATCTCGTACGGGTCACCAGCGGGGATGCCCCCGCGGGCAATCCCTACCCGGCCCTCTGCTTTGCAGAGGGCCTTACCTTTTGCGCAAAATCTTAGCGGCTGCCTGGAGACTCACGTTGTATCTAAACTATTGAAGGTCGACAGCGGGGATACCTCCACGGCCAATCCCCTATAAAGCCCCCTTCACCATGAGGGGGCCTTACCTTGTTATCAAAAATGCTTAGCGGCACCGCTGATTTTGTAAATTTTTATCCCACCCCCCTTTCGACGCCCTTCCCTGTTGCGAAGGGGAGGGATCAGGGCTATAATAAGGAGTATAGTGCTTTGCCGGATGGGAGGAATGGAACATGGTGATAAGGGGGAGGATCCTTGCGTTGACGCTGGCACTCTGCCTGGTGCTGTCCGCCTGTGCCGGGAGGATGCCGCCCCCCGCCCCGTCGGAAACCTCTGCCGACACGCCGCCAGCCAGTCAGCCCCCGGAACCTTCTCCCACCAGCCCCGCCCCCGACACCTCCCAGCAGCCGGAGAACGTCTCCGGCCAGTCCTCCTCCAGCTCCGGCCCAGCGGCCCCCGGCTCTGCGTCTCAGACGCCGCCCCCGTCCTCCGAGAGCGCCCCGGAGCCCCCCTCCCAGGAATCCGCCTCTGCTCCTGCCCCAGGAGAAGAGGGAACCTCCGCCAGTGCTCCGGAGCCCCCCCGAACCGATCAGCCCAAGGAGCCCCCCAAAACAGAGCTTCCCGACCAAGCCGGAGAGGTAGACGGCAGCTCCGGCAGCAGCTCTGTCCCCCCGCCGGAGGAGCCGCCCCGGCAGCCGGACCTGCCGGAAGGCTGTCAGTGGCAGAGCATCACCGAGGCTTCCCTCCTGACGCTGATGAACAAGGAGCGGGTGCGGCAGGGGAAGGTGCCCCTCACCTGCGATCCGGACCTGACAAAAGCCGCCCGGCTGCGGGCCGGGGAGCTCTACCAGGGCAACTACGTGGCCCATACCCGCCCCGACGGAACCCCCTGGGAAACGGTTCTACAGCAGGAGGTTCCCACCGACTACGCCTACGCCGGGGAGAACCTGGCCTGGAGCAATCACCTTCCCGGTGAAAAGCTTGGCGCCTTTCAGTGGTTCCGTCTGTGGCAGGAGAGCAAGAGCCACCTTGCCGCTATGGTCAACGAGCGCTACACCCACTGTGGGATTGCAGTGCTTACAGGGCCATATTATGAGGGAGAGGCACAGAGCTACGCGGTTGCGGTGTTTTGCAGCTATTAGGGCGTTGGGAGGGTGGGTGTATGCGGCTTTGCGGGAGCGACGGGAGCCGCTGCGCCACAGCGAAATAGAGCTTATAACCCCTTGCGGATGCCTTTTGCCGCAAGGGGTTTCTTTTGGTAGTGGCGATGTATCGGGGTAGGGACGGCAAGGCGGCTTTAAGCCAGTGGTCCCAAAAAGCGCCCACCCCCACAACCAAACAAAGCCACAAACCAGCCAGCCCATCCCACACCATTCCCCCGCCGCCCGGCGGCGGCCCCGAGGGCCGAAGGCCGGAGAAAATCCCCCCACAGGGAATCAAAATCCGCCGGAGGCACCCCAACCACCCCTACCCCCACAACGAAACGAAACAATAAACCAACAAGCCCATCCCATACGAATCCCCCCGCAGGGAATCAGATCCGCCGGAGGCACCTTG
>JAAWGY010000213.1 GCA_022795575.1 Angelakisella sp.
CGTCTATCTCGTTCTGGAACAGCTGCTCGGCGGGGAGCCGCTGTACCTTTGTTGCTTCTGGCATAGTTTGGTGCCACTCCTTTCCTTTTGGGCGGGGTTACTTGCCCCACCACTGCTCCAGCTGCTGCTCGATGACCTTTTCGGACCAGCCGCTGTATCTGCCGCTGACCCATATGGCGTGGAGCTCGTCGGCCTTCTCCGAATCCGGGATGGGGAAGCTTTGCAGGATGTTGCGCACCTCCCAGTAGCTTACCGACCGGCTGGTGTGCTTGATGAAGCTGCCCACCAGCCCCTTCCAGTTGGTCCAGCCGCAGGCCCGCAGCGCGTCAAAGGCGGCGGAAAAGCTCATCGTGTCATCCAACGACCCCAGCTTGATGCGCTGATAGAAATGCTCCCCGATCCGCTGGCAGAGGGCCGGGTCGTTCTGGTCGATGAAGTATTGCAGCTTTCGGTCCAGCCGGTGCTGCATCATCAGCTCGTACCACCAGGCGTCCAGCGGGGCGGCAATGGGGGTGTAGTAGAGGTCCACCCAGAAGGCCTTCACCACCCCGGCGGGGTCGTTGTTCACCCGGCGGTAGGCGGGCCTTACTATGTCCATCCTCTGGCGCATATAGTCGGGGAGGGCGCCCCCCGGCCCGGCCAGCATCTCCAGGACCAGGCTTACCAGCAGCTTCTTTTCCTCATTGCCGGCCAGCCGCTCCAGAAGGCTTGGGGAGAGCAGCCGTTTGCCCACCGCCGCCGCCTCCTCGCTCCCCTTGGTGAGGAGGGCGGCGCAGGCCATGGGGGCGGCCCAAAAACCGCCGTGCTTTTCGTACAGCTCCTCCGCCAGGGCACAGAGGCCGGGGTCCGGATTCCACTGGATGGTCTGGTTCAGCACCTCCACCAGGGCGATGGAGAAGGGGTGCTTCTGGCCGCCGGGGCGCTGGAAGAGCATCTGCTCGTTGACGTGCTGCCCCTTCTCGTTTTTCCAGGCCCGGCTCCCGTCCAGGGCGGTGCCCAGGGCCGCCCCCTTGCGGTAGACCTCGCAGATGGCCGGCCCGGTCTTGCCCACCAGGGCGTACAGCAGGTTGGCCAGCCGCGCCTCCTTATCCCTGTACCAGGGCTGGCCATCGGGGGCGGGGGGCTCCTCCAGCTCCCGTTCCAGCAGCTCCGCCGTCAAAAGGTTGGCGGCGGGGGAATCGGAGGCCATAAAGTACCGGGTGTTCTCCACCAGGTCCTTCTCTATCCGCTCCCGCCAGAAGGGGATGGCGTCGGGGTTTTGGATCCGGGCCAGGGCCCACCGGACGGCCTCCTTGTTGTCCCCCTTCTCCTTCTTCTCCAGGGCGATCAGCGTCTCCAGGTTCTCCGGCCGGTGGCGCAGGGCGTAAAGCAGGAGGGGGCGCACCGTCTTTTTGGCGGTCTCCAGCTGGGCAAGGTACCAGTCGTTCAGGCTCCCCCCGGCGACGGCATCGATGATCTGTACCCGCCGGGCCATCTCCTTTTTGCCCGCCGGGTCGAAGCCCTCTGTCAGCAGGGGCAGGATGCTTTGGTCCTCCTCCATCAGCCACCGGCCTACCTGGTCGGCAAGCTCGGCGTAGCTGGCCCCCAGGGCCTTGATCAGGGCGTTGCGTACCCGGTAATCGGAGAAGAGCTCCGGGTGGACGTTGTGGGTATCGATGACGGTGGAGTAGTGGCCGCTGCCGCTGGTGGTAAGGGCCTCCACCAGGGGGGCCACCACCGAGTAGGGGGCGTTGGTGAGCACCGCACCGCCGGCCCGGGGGGGCAGCGGTGTGAGCTCCCCGGGCACCGCCACCGCCCCCTGGGTGCAGAGCACCGCGTCGCAGAGGGTGATGGCCTCCAGCATCGCCCCGGCCCGGTCCGGGCAGTCCGGCGTCTGGACCGAGCGGGCCAGCTGGCCCAGCTTGGCAAAGACGGGGGAGGCCTTCTCCAGGGGGGCAAGGCCCTCCAGGGCGCGGCTGAGGCGGAAGTCCTCGGTGGCCAGGGCGGCCCCGGCGATGGCTCCGGCCCGGAGCCGCTCCCGCAGTTCGTATAAAGGCGTCAAATCCATGGCTTTGTCCCTCCCCTTAATACAGCAGCCGGACAATCTGTTCCGGCGTGATGATGGACAGCGGCTGGAGCGTCAGCCGCCGGGCCGCGGCGTCGTACCAAAAGCCTCCCAGCAGCACCTGCCCCTCCAGCAGCGCCCGGTCGGGCAGCATCAGCAGGCAGCGGGTGGTGGGCTCCATCCACGGGGCGTCCCCCAGGCGGATGGTATCCCCCTGGCTGTCCTGGAGGACCAGCACATCCTCCGGCCCCTGGGCGATGCGGTCAAAGGCCAGCAGGCGGAAGGTCATGGGGTCGGTGAGGGTGTTTTTGAGGAGGTTTTTCACCGCCTTGGCCTCCGGGGCGATGGCGCCGGCGGCAAAACCCCGGAGGGTACTCAGGTCGCCGGGGGTGACGTCCCGGATCTCGCTGCCCTCCCACCGCACCCGGCGGCACCCGTCCCCGGGGTAAAAGACGGCGGCGGGGGTGGACAGCACCCCAAAGCAGGTGTCATCCTGCTTGATGTACTTCAGGGCCTTAAGGGGCCGGTAGTTCTGGCTGAGGCTCAGCTCCCCGGTGGCCATATCGGCCCAGCAGCCGGTATCCACATACCCCGCCCGGGCCTCGTCAAAGCTAACCCAAAAGGCAAGCTGGCAGAGGCGCATATTCTCCTTCCCAAGCCCCAGCTCCCATAGCTCGGTAAACTTCCAAACGCCCCCCAGCTCCTCAAAGAGGAGGTTGTCGTCCTGTGTCACGTCGCCGCTTTGGAGCTTTTGGGTCAGGTACTGGCGGGATTTTTTGGTGAGGGCCCAAAGCCGCTCCAGGGCGGCGATGGCGGCGTCATAGTGCCGGTCCTCCCCGTCCTTCTGGAAGGCCTCGATCTCCAAAATCAGCCCCCGGAGCAGCCGCTGGGGTCCGGGGAGGTAGTAATCGCCCAGCTGCTTGGCAAGCTCCCGGTAGGTGGGCAGGGCGGTCCCCCCCATGGTGCCCAGGCCGGCGTTCATCAGGTCCTGGACCAGCTTTTGGGTCAGCTCCAGCCCCTCCAGCTGCTTTTTCAGCTTTTTGGCCCGGGCCGCTTTGTTTACCTTGGGCGGGGCCTTGGGGCCGGCCTTTTTTTCGGCAGACTTGGCGGCCTTTTTGGCCCGCTTCTCCAAAATATCCGCCGGGATATCCTGGATGGTAAAGGTCTTGCCCGCCATCATCTCGTAGAGGAGGGCGAGGTTGTGCTTACAGGGGATCTGGCGGCTGGGGCAGGTGCAGCGGAACACCGGCTGGGCGGGGTCCAGGAAATCCACAGAGGTTATGTAGTTCTGGGCCCCGCTGCCGGTGCACTCCCCCAAAAAGAAGGTATCGTCCGGGGAGGCCTCCAGCCGGAGGAAACCGCCCTTTTGGGAGATCTTCTTGCCATTGGCCGCTGCTGTCAGGTTGGCGGCGTAGGCCGTGATCTGCTGTTCGGTAATCTGTCGCATGGCGTTTGGGTCATCCTTTCCGCCCCGGTTGGGGCCATGATCGTTACCCTTCTATTGTAGTAAATTTTAGGGTAGATAGCAATTACCGCCAGATAATTTTTACTGTTTTGTTACAAAAAAAAACGGGCCGCCCTCTTTAGGAAGCTGTCCCAAAAGCCGAAGCGTGCAGCTTCTGAGTTTTTTCTTGACACACCCGCTTTAACGTGGTAAAATGGGAAAATAATTTTTATTTGGGAGGGAAGATCACCATGTCCGGAAACGTTATTATCCCCCAACACTACGTTTCAAAGCTTAAACTCCTCGAAACTCAGCTGGCTATCAAGACCGCAAAGGATACCTTTGAGGCCCAGCTGGCTGAAGCCATGAACCTCACCCGGGTTTCCGCCCCCCTCTTTGTCCGCCCGGAAACCGGCCTTAACGACGACCTGAACGGCGTTGAGCGCCCGGTCCAGTTTGACATCCTGGACATTGGCGGCGCCCAGGTCCAGGTAGTCCAGTCCCTGGCAAAGTGGAAGCGGATGGCGCTGGGGGCCTACGGCTTCACCCCTGGCACCGGCCTTTACACCGATATGAACGCCATCCGCCGGGATGAGGCCCTGGACAACCTCCACTCGGTGTATGTAGACCAGTGGGACTGGGAGCTGGTCATCACCCCCGGGGACCGCACCGAGGCATTTCTCCGGGAGAAGGTGACTGCCCTTTGGCAGGTCTTTACCAAAACCCAGGAGCTGCTTTGCCAGCGCTTCCCCCAGCTTTCCCGGTTCTTCCCTCGGGAGCTGACCTTTGTCACCACTGGGGAGCTGGAGGAGCGCTGGCCCCAAAAGACGCCCCGGGAGCGGGAGGACGCCATTGCCAAGGAGCACGGGGCGGTTTTCCTGATGGGGATTGGCGGCGCTTTGAAGAGCGGGCAGCCCCACGACGGGCGGGCGCCGGACTACGACGACTGGGCGCTTAACGGGGACATTCTGGTATGGTACCCGCTGCTGGACCGGGCGGTGGAGCTTTCCTCTATGGGGATCCGGGTGGATGCGGCGGCGCTGGAGCGCCAGCTTAAGGTTCGGGGGTGTGAGGAGCGCCGGGAGCTGCCCTTCCACAAGGCGCTTTTGGAGGGGCGGCTGCCGCTGACCATGGGGGGCGGCATTGGGCAGTCCCGCATTTGTATGGTGCTGTTGGAGAAGGCGCATATCGGGGAGGTGCAGGCATCGATTTGGCCCCAGGAGCAGATTGAGCTTTGCGCCGCCCATGGGGTGCATCTGCTGTAGGCCTGGGGGCTGTGCAGCGGCTTATCCCACAGGTTTGTGCCCGCCCGGGCCACCGGGCCGCAGGTCCAGGGCCGCGCAGGCCCTGGTCGCTCCCGCAGGAGCGAAACTCCCCAGGACGACTATGATTACGGCAGGGCTTGTGTTTTTGGCACAGGCCCTGCCGTTCTGTTGTAGGCCGTCAGGCCGCGGTTTTTATCGGCGGCGTTTGGGTGAGGATGGGGGCTAT
>JAAWGY010000214.1 GCA_022795575.1 Angelakisella sp.
GCCTGGGTGGACATACCGGCAAACATGGGGTCGTTGGTGCCGATGAGGAGGTTGGCGCTCCAGCCGCCGGACACGCCGGCGAAGGCGGCGGCCAGCCCGGCGATGGGGTGCCGTCCAAAGGCCATAAAGAGGATGGCGCCCAGGGGCACCAGCACCACGTAGCCGGTGGAGGAGGCGATGTTGGACATAATGCCCAGGAACACCACCATAGCGGTGACAAGGGTTTTGGGGGCGGAGTTGGCCGCCCGGCGCAGCAGGGCGGAGATCATGCCGCTGCCGTCAGCCACGCCGACACCGATCATGATGGTGAAGACGGTGCCCAGGGCGAAGAAGCCGGTAAAGCTGCTGACCACCGTGGTAACAAGGTGGCGGATGGAATCCGGGGTAAGCAGGTTGACCGCCTTTACCGTCTTTTCCACAATGGCGTTGCCGTTGGCGGTGTCGATGGTCTCGTAAGTCACCGAGACACCCGCGGCGCCGCAGATGGCGGAGATGACGATGACCGCCGCGGTCAGGATCAGGAAAATGGTGGCGGGGTTGGGCAGGGCGTTGCCCACCCGTTCCACGGCGTCCATGGCCCGGACGATTGCGCCCTTTTTCTCCAGGGACGTGCTTTTGGTCTTTGCCATAAAAATCCTCCTCTTTCTCTTCTTCGGCGGCCGCGCGCAGCGCCCCCGGGCCTGCCTGCCATCTCCTGCCCCGCCGGACGGAAACACCTGCTCCGGCAGGGGGCGGGGGGATTACGGGCAGCTCCTTGGCATCGGGGACGGCTCCGCGGTATCCAGATAACCGCCGCTATAACCTCAACCCCCTCCCCCGGCCGCCGGGCGATGGTCCCGCCCGGGGCCGGGAGGAAGCGGAAGGATACCGATGTTACCGGCTGCGGAGCTCCTCCACCGCCGCCTTCAGCTGGGCCATGGCCCGCTCCACGGTGGGGCGGGGGCAGGCGATGTTCATCCGCACATACCCTTCCCCCTCTGTCCTGCCAAAGCCCCGGCCGTCGTTTAGGGCCAGGCGGGCCTTTTCTGCCATAAACCGGGGCAGCTGGTCCCCGGGGAGCCCCAGCCCCTTGCAGTTGAGCCACAGCAGGTAGGTGCACTCCGGCCGGGCCATGGTGATCTCCGGGATGTTCTCCCGTAGGAACTCCTCCACATAGAGGACGTTCCCCTCCAGGTGGCGGAGCAGCTGGGTGAGCCATTCCTCGCCGTGGCGGAAGGCGGCCTCCACCGCCACCAGGCTAAAGCAGTTGTTCCGGTGGACGTCCAGCCCCTTCCAGAACCGCTGGTACTTGTCGATAAGCTGCTGGTTGGGGAAGATGATGGTTGCCGCCTGGAGCCCCGCCAGATTGAAGGTCTTGGTGGCGGAGGTGCAGGTGATGGTGCTTGCGGCGATCTCTCCCCCCAGGGAGGCCATAGGGATGTGCTTGTGGCCAAAGAGCATCAGGTCGCTGTGGATCTCGTCGCTGACAATGAGGGTGCCGTACTTGACGCAGAGCTCCCCCATCCGCTGCAGCTCCTCCCGGTTCCAGACCTTGCCCACCGGGTTGTGGGGGTGGCAGAGGATAAAGAGGGGCGGGCGGCGCTGGAGGGCCTTCTCGAAGGCGTCAAAGTCCAGGGTGTATGTATTGTCCTTTTCGGTGAGGGGGACGGTAAGGGGGGTGCGGCCCCAGTTTTCCACCGAGTCAAAGAACTCTCCGTAAACCGGGGTGAGGAACAGCACCTCGTCCCCAGGCTGGGAGAACTCCCGAACGCAGGTGCACAGGGTGGGCACCACCCCCAGGCTGAAGACGCACATGGCGGGGTCCGGGCTCCAGCCGTTGCGCTTCTGCTGCCACTGGCACACCGCCTCAAAGTAGGAGGCGGGGCGGCTGGTGTAGCCAAAGATGGCCTGACGGTTCCGGGCGTCGATGGCGTCCAAAATCGGCTGGGCGGTGGGCAGGTCCATGTCGGCGATCCACATGGGCAGCAGGTCCCTCCGGCCATACTTCTGCTCCATCTCGTCGTACTTGACGGCGTAGTTGTCCCACCGGTCCACCGGGCGGTTAAAATCGTACACCATTTTATTTTTCTCTCCTTTCGCGGCTGGGGAGAACCATCCGCCACGGGATGGCGATCCCATTCCGCTTGTTATTTATAGCACAGACCGTGCCAACCAGGAGAGAATGACAAAAGTTTGTCGATTATGTCCAAATATCGGGGCGGCTATTTTGCAGATATCACCAAAGGACAACCGGCAAAACCGACAAAAAAACGGCCCCCGGGAGAGCTTTTCTCCTAAGGGCCGCTTTTTTCTCATGGGGAACAGCCATTTTTCGCGGTTACGGGTGGCCATTTATTCCACCCATTTCCACCACTTACAGCGGAAGGGGGAACCATTTCGCCGCTGTTTTAGTCGTCATCATCGTCATCATCGTCATCGTCGTCATCCCAAAAGTCTTCATCCTCCGGCAGCTCGTTGGGGTCCGGGGACTTCTGGCCCACCAGGGGGATCTCCTCGTTCTGGCCGGAGTGGTAGGGGCAGGCGCTGGGGATGTTCTCGTTCTTGTACCAGCCGGTCATGGCGTTTTCGCAGAAGGGGGTGGCCGCGTAGCCGGTGGCGGTGCAGTACTTCAGGGCGATGACGCTGGAGGAGCCGGCAAAGTCCTTGGGCTCCAGCCCCTCGTGGACCTTGGACATAACCTCCTTCCACAGGAGGGGGGGCGGGTACTTGCTGTACCGCACCGTGTTGGGGATCTTGCGCCCGTAGCTGTCGTAAACGAGGTTCCCCTCCTCGTCCCGGCGGAACTGGTCGTCGTAGCCAACCCAGCAGACACCCACATAGTATGGGGTAACGCCCACAAACCACTGGTCCACGTCGTCATCGGTGGTGCCGGTTTTGCCCGCCACCGGGATTTGCAGCGCGCCCAGATTGGCGTCGGTGCCGGTGCCGGGGGCGGCGTTGGTGACGCGCTGTAACAGCTTGTTCATCACCGTGGCGGTGTCGTAATCCAGCACCCGCTGGGGGGCGCGGCGGTTTTCCAGCACCACGTTGCCGTGGTTATCCAGCACCCGGGTGTAGCAGTAGGGCTGGGTGCGCATCCCGCCGTTGGAGTACATCTGGTAGGCCCCGGCCATATCCAGGGGGGTGATGCCGTTGGTAAGGGAGCCCAGGGCCATGGGGCTGTAGGCGATGTCCGACTCGGCAAGGCTTTGGATGTTGAGGCTGTCGTGGAGGAAATTCCAGCAGGCCCGGGGGGTGAGCATCTGCACCAGCTGCACCGGGATCATGTTGGTGGAGCGCTGGATGGCCTCGGTGACGGTCATAAAGCCCTTAAAGTGGCCGTAGAAGTTGCCGGGCTTCCAATCCGGCTGGCCCTCCTGCTGGATGACCACCTGCTTATCCTCGATTAGGGTGGAGTAGTTGATGAGGTTCTGCTGGAAGGCCAGGGCGTAGGAGGAGATGGGCTTGATGGTGGAGCCGGGCTGGCGGGTGGTATCGGTGGCCCGGTTCCAGATGCGGGCCCCCTCCTTCTTCCCGGTGCCCCCCCGCAGGGCGATGATCCTGCCGGCGGTATCGGTGATGACAAAGGCGGACTGGGGGTTTTCCTCATTGAGGACGGTGGGGAAATCGTAGGTTTCGTAAACCTCGTCCAGGATGTCCTGTACCCGGGTATCCACAGTGGTGTAGATCCGGTAGCCGCCGGAGAGGAGGGCGGCCTCCGCCTCCCGGTAGGTGTACCCCTCCTTGATGGCCAGGTCGTTGATGACGCTTTCGATGGCGTAGTCCACAAAGTAGCTTTGGTCGTAGCTTACCAGCCGCTCCTTGTTGGCGTTGGCAAAGACCAGCTCCCGGTCCAGCTCGGTCTGGTACTCCTCGTCGGTAAGCATCCCCTGCTCGTGCATCAAAAAGAGGATGTCGTCCTTGCGCTTCAGGTTATTTTCCAGCCCCTTGTTCTTTTCGGTGTTAAAGAAGGGGTTGTAGTAGGTGGGGTCCCGGGTGATGCCCACAATAGAGGCGCACTCGGCAATGCTCAGCTCGCTGACGTCCTTATCGAAATAGAGGTTGGCCGCCGCCTGGATGCCGTAGGTGTTGTTGCCAAAGGAGACCAGGTTCAGGTAGCTTTCGATGATCTGGTCCTTGGAGTACCGCCGCTCCAGCTTTAGGGCCCGGACGATCTCCCGGGCCTTGCGGCGGACGTCCACTTCCTTGTCCTCGGTGAGGTTCCTCGTCACCTGCTGGGTGATGGTGGAGGCCCCGGGGGTGCCGTCGTAGAAGGTGAGGAAGGGGATGTGGAGCTTATGGCCCACCAGGTTCACCGTGGCCTTGATGGTTGTTACCCAGTCCACCCCGTTGTGGTCCCAAAACCGCTTGTCCTCCACGGCGGTGATGGTATCCAGCAGCGATTTGGGGAACTGGTCGAAGTCCACCCAAATGCGGTTGCCGTTTTCGGAGGAGAGGCGTTGCAGCTCCACCCACTCGCCGGTGGCGGGGTCCTGGGCGTACATAAAGGTGGTGTACTCCAGCTTTTTGGCGTCCAGGTCCAGGATGTACTGCTCGTCCTCCAGCATATCAAAGGCAAACACCGTCAGGTAGCAGGCCAAAACACACCCGGCGATAATCCCCAAACAGATCAGCGCCGCGATGGCCCGGAAGACATGGCCGATCCAGGAGGCTTTTTTCTTCCTTTTGGGGCGCCGGCCGGAGCCCTTGGCGGGACGGTCATCCTCTTCCCTTGGGGACCGCTCCCGGTCCCGGTCATACTCTCTCATAAATCGAACCTCCCCGAGGCTGGTACATTTTGAAGTCCTTACAGCCTATTCAAGCTCTCCCAGCACGCCGCCTGAACGGGTATTATTCCGCCCTGCTGCGTTAAAAAATCTTGCAATACAGCAAGTATTCCTGCGATTTTTTGCCTTGCAGGACGAAAAAATACCCGTCCATTCGGCGCACCAG
>JAAWGY010000215.1 GCA_022795575.1 Angelakisella sp.
CTGGGGAGTTTCGCTCCTGCGGGAGCGACCAGGGCCTGCGCGGCCCTGGACCTGCGGCCGGGTAGCCCCGGCGGGCACAACCTGTGGGACAGGCTGCTGCGTTTGCCGCTACTTCTTGCTATAAGTCCGCTGAGGCAGCCCCTCCACCGCCTTACAAACCCGGTTAAAGTCCTTCACCAGGCCCTTGCTCAGCACCTCCATCACATAGTCGTAATCCGGCAACGCATAGGTAGACGGCCCCGCCCCCTGGCTCTGGAACACCTTGGCCAGCTCATCCACCTGCTTTTCAGTAAAAACCTCCCGCTGCCGCCCAATAAAGTCCCGGATCTCCTCCGGCCGCATCACCGCGCAGGGACTGTTATGCCGGAAGGGCGCCTTACCCGCCACCGAAAGGATTGGCTGAATAATCCCGCTGCCAATCCCCGGCACCAGCCGCTCCAGCGCCGGCGAAAAGTAGTCCCATAGGAATACCACCCGCAGCAGCCCCGGAGCCGCCGCCGCATCCGCCGAAAAAACTTCCTCCCCGCCAAAATACCGTGCCTCCACCGGGAAGATCCCCGTCGTGGAAATAATCAGCGCGTCGCATTCCGCAGACCGGTCCTTCTGTACCACCCGGTACCGGTACAGCACCCGGAAGGTCAGCGATGCCGGTATCGGCTTCTTCTCCAGAGCCTTGCGCAGCGCCTCCTGCCCCCGTACCTGGGTCAAAAGTGCCTGCCGCCGTCCCTCGTAGTCCTGTAAAAGCCAGCTCAGGTCCTCCCCCAAGGTGCGCTGTAGCAGCAGGAACCATTGCCGCAGCGCAACCGATAGGAAGAAGTGCTCCTTGGGCCGCTCCGGGAAGAGAATCTCCGTCGCCTCCCGCATCTCCCGGGTGGGCCTCCCCCCCATGGATAGGGCCGCGTAAACCACCTTCAGGAACGGCTCGTCGGAAGCCTCCGCCACCTGCTTTTGCAGCCACGCCGCCTGGGACATCACCGGCCGCACCTTCTCCAGGTAGGCGGCCTGCTGCTCCATGGTGAGGATCACCGGCCGGTACACCGGCGGCTCCAGCAGCTGGCGGTTGTTGTCCTCCAGGCAAAAGCGGATGTACAGCGTTTTGATGGTGCTGTGGATGCTCAGGGGGTGGAAGGGGCGGTATTCCCCCTTGTTGGTGGGCAGCGCCGCCACCTCCTCCCGGTATTCCCCGGGACAGTACACCTTCCGCAGCGGGGTGCGCAGGGTGCGGCAGCTGTTGCGCCCCTCCTCCAGGCTCCGGCGCACCGCCCGGTCGGTGATCTTGTCCCGGTAGGCCGGCCAAAGGGTATCCCCGTTTACCTCCGCCATGTCCCCGGCAATCTCCCGCCCAAGGTTGCTCCGCCGCCCGATCTTTTCCAGCAGCTTTCTCATCTCCGGGGTCAGCCCCTCGGGGCGGGGGGGCGTGTCGGTTTTGGGCCCCCGGAGAAGGAAGTATCCGGCCGCCCCTGCTCCCCCGATTAAGAGCAGTACCAGCAGAATGATGAGAAAGGTTGTCATAACAGGTCGATCCTCCTATCTATTTGCCGCCAAAGAGCCTCCCAAAAAAGCCCTTCCGTTTGGGTTCCGCTTTTTTTACCGGCCTTGCCGGGGGCGCCTTTTCCTTCCCCGCCTTCTCCGCCCGCGCCGGCGGCTCCGGCTCCGGGGGGGCGGGGGGCGCTGTATGGAGCTGGTACACCTGCCGCACCGCCTGCACCTTGTCGGGGGCCTCCCCCGCCTGGCGGGCGGCCTCTGCCAGCTGGCGCTTGGCCGTCTCCGCGTAGAGCAGCACTCCGTCCTGGTCGCAATTCATCAGGTAGGAGCGGCAGACGGTGGCCTCCAGGTTCAGGGGGTTGGGCTCCACCACCTCGGTGGCCTCCAAAAGGCCCAGCCGGTGGCTTTTGGCGTAGACCAGCGCCTTTAGGAACACCGGCAGGGTGCCGCCGAAGCAGAGCTTCAGCTGGTTCTCAATCTTCCCGCTTTCGTAATCGGCCAGCAGCCGGGGGATGGCGCTTTCCGGGATAAAAACCCCGCCGCTGTAGTTTTCGCTGATGCGGCTGAGCATCTGCCCCCCGAACCGGTCCCCTACAATGGTCTGGAAGGAGACGGTGTAAGCGGCCATAGCCGGGTCGGTGGCCACCAGGCCGGAAAAGATGCCTCCCCGGGTGTAAAAGTAGGTCCGGAACAGCCCCTGGACCATGGCCAGCAGGTAGCTGTGGGTTTTGTCGAAGGGCTCATCCGGGCCGATGCCCGCCCCCTGCCGCAGCAGGTCCCGGTAGGCCTTGCGGCAAAACTCCTCGTATCCCGCCTCCCGGCCGGGCTTCTGCTCCTCCAGAATGGCGTTGATGGTGGAAAGGTTCCCCGCCGCCGATTCTGCCAGCCGGTCGAAGTACCAGCGCCGGATCTCCCGCTGGCTGATGGGGTGCCAGGTTACATCAAAGCCCATTGCGCGCTCCTCCCCTACACGAGGCCGTCATCTCCGCAAGTCCTCCAGGATGGCCTGCGCGGCGGTTTTGCCCGCCCCCATGGCCAGGATGACGGTGGCGGCGCCGGTGACGGCGTCACCCCCGGCGTAAACCCCCTTGCGGGAGGTGCGGCCCATCTCGTCCACCACAATCCCGCCCCAGCGCTGGGTATCCAACCCCGGGGTAGTGCTGGTAAGGAGGGGGTTGGGGCTGGTGCCGATGGCCATAATGACGCAGTCGGCGGGGATCTCCTCATAGGCATCGGGGACGACCACCGGGCGGCGGCGTCCGCTGGCGTCCGGCTCCCCCAGCTCCATTTGGGCGCATTTTACCGATGCCGCCCAGCCGTCGGCGTCCCCGATAATCTCCACCGGGTTGCGCAGCAGCCGGAAGATGATCCCCTCCTCCCGGGCGTGCTCCACCTCCTCGGCGCGGGCGGGGAGCTCCTCCATGCTGCGGCGGTAGACGACGGAGACCTCCTGGGCACCCAGCCGCAGGGCGGACCGGGCGGCGTCCATTGCCACGTTGCCGCCCCCCACCACCACCGCCCGCCGGGGGCGCTGGACGGGGGTGGCGCTCCCCTCCCGGTAGGCGCCCATCAGGTTGACACGGGTCAGGAACTCGTTGGCGGAGCAGACGCCCTTCAGGGCCTCCCCGGGGATGCCCATAAACCGGGGCAGCCCCGCGCCGCTGCCGATAAAGACGGCATCGTGGTCCTGGAGCAGCTCATCCACCGTCAGGCTGCGGCCGGCGATGGCGTTGGTGACGATCTCCACCCCTGCCTCCCGCAGGGCGTCGATCTCCCGCCGGACGATGGCTTTGGGGAGGCGGAACTCCGGGATGCCGTAGACCAGCACCCCGCCGGGGGTATGCAGCGCCTCATAGATGGTGACGGCACAGCCGTGCTTGGCCAGCTCCCCGGCGCAGCTGAGGCCGGCGGGGCCGCTGCCCACCACGGCGACACGGGGGGCATTGGGGGCGGGGGCGGCGGGGGGCTTTTTCTCCCCGGTGGCGTGGGCGGCCTGCCAATCGGCCACAAAGCGCTCCACCCGGCCGATGGCCACCGCCTCCCCCTTGACGCCCCGGACACACTTCTGCTCGCACTGGCTCTCCTGGGGGCAGACCCGGCCGCAGACGGCGGGGAGGGAGCTGGCTTTGGCGATGACCTCATAGGCCCCGGCAAAATCCTTTTCTGCCGCACGGGCCAGGAAGCCGGGGATATCGATCCGGACGGGGCACCCGCTGACGCAGGGCTTACCCTTGCAGTTTAGGCAGCGGGCGGCTTCGGCGGCCGCCTGATCCGGGGAATAGCCCAGGGCCACCTCGTCAAAATTACTCCGGCGCTGGCGGGGGGGCTGGGCGGGCATGGGGTTTTTGCGGGGCTCCATATTCCTTGTAGCCATTTACAGCGCCTCCTTCCTTTGGAACAGCCGGCAATGCTGTTCCCGGGCCTGCTGCTCCTGGGGGCGGTAGATGCCTGCACGGGCGATGGCCTCGTCAAAATCCACCTGGTGGCCGTCAAAATCGGGGCCGTCCACGCAGGCAAAGCGCATGGTTCCGCCCACGGTAAGGCGGCAGCCGCCGCACATTCCGGTGCCGTCCACCATCAGGGGGTTCATGCTTACCACGGTGGGGAGGCCATACTGCTTTGTCAGGGCACAGACGAACTTCATCATCACCAGGGGGCCGATGGCGATCACCTGGTCGTACTGCTCTCCGCTCTCGATGAGCTTCTTCAGGGCATCGGTGACGAGGCCTTTTTGGCCGGCGGAGCCGTCATCGGTCATCAGCAGCAATTTTTCTGAGGCGGCCTGGAACTCCTCCTTTAGGATGACCAGGTCCTTGGAGCGGAAGCCTACGATGGCATGGACCACGGCGCCCTGGTCGTGGAGCTTTTGGGCCACGGGGAGGGCGATGGCACAGCCGACGCCGCCGCCTACCACTGCCACCTTTTTCAGGCCCTCGGTATGGGAGGGGGTGCCCAGGGGGCCGGCGAAGTCCTGGATTGCGTCGCCGGGGTTCAGGCGGTCCAGGGCCAGGGTGGAGGCGCCTACCAGCTGGAATATGATGGTAACGGTACCGGCTTTGCGGTCATAGCCGGCGATGGTGAGGGGGATGCGTTCTCCCTGCTGGTCCACGCGGAGGATGACAAACTGGCCGGGCTGGGCGCTGCGGGCTACCAGGGGGGCCTCCACGACCATTCGGGTGACGGTGGGGTTGAGGGCTTCCTTCTTTAGGATACGATACACGGGGGAGGTTCCTTCTTTCTATATCAAGATAGAGCTTTGGTATTGTAGTGTAACTATTATGAAGCCTTTTTAGGCTGGTGTCAAGTAAAACCGGCAGCTTATCCCACAGGTTGTGCCCGCCGGGGCCACCCGGCCGCAGGTCCAGGGCCGCGCAGGCCCTGGTCGCTCCCGCAGGAGCGAAACTCCCCAGGACGGCTATAACAATAGCAGGGCTTGTGCCGAGGTG
>JAAWGY010000216.1 GCA_022795575.1 Angelakisella sp.
GAACCCAAAATGCGCCCGCCTCCAGCGCCTGCGGCGCGCGGCGGGCTGTTTTGGGGAGAAAGCGGCTACCCCTAACCCCGGCCGCGGTTTGCGCTTCCCGGCCAGTCGGGCGGCAAACCGCAATAGCCCCCATCCTCACCAAAACGCCGATGTAAAAAACCGCGGCCTGACGGCCTACAACAAAACGGCAGGGCCCGTGCCAAAAACACAAGCCCTACCGTTATCATAGTCAACCTGGGGCGTTTCGCTCCTGCGGGAGCGACCAGGGCCTGCGCGGCCCTGGACCTGCGGCCCGGTGGCCCGGGCGGGCTCAACCTGTGGGACAGGCTCCGCGCTTGCCATCACCCGCCCCGCAGCGACCGCTCCAGCAGCTCCGGCAGCTTCTCCGGCGTGCAGGCAAAGCAAGGTATCCCCAGCGACGCCACCCGCTGCGCCATCTGCTCATCGCAGTAAGGCTTGCCGCTGCCGGAAATCGCCAACAGCACCGTCACCGATACCCCGGACTGCTTCATCTCCTCCAGCCGGCGCAGCAGCCCCGCCCGGTTGCCCCCCTCCTCCAGGTCGGTGATGAGGAAAAACAACGTCTTGCGTGGGTTCTCAATGAACTGCTCGCAGTAAGCCACCGAGCGGTTAATGTCCGTACCGCCCCCCAGCTGAAAGCCGTAAAGCAAATCAACCGGATCATCGCATTTTTCGGTAAGGTCCACAATGTTGGTGTCAAAGGCCACCACCCGTGTCCGCAAGCTGGCCATACTGGCCAAAATGCAGCTGAGCACCGAGGAGTAAATCACCGACTCCCCCATGGACCCGCTCTGATCCACGTCCAAAATGACCGTCCACTTGTTGGCCGCAGTGGTGCTGGTGCGGTCAAAGAAGTAAAACCGCTCCGGTACAATGGTCCCCAGCCCCGGGTCGTAGTTTTTTAGGTTGCGGGAAATGGTAAGCTTGTAGTCCAGCGCCGAGGCCGAGGGGATGGGAGAATGCTGCCGGCGGTTTACCGCCGCCGTAATGGCCCGGCGGATGTCCTGCTCCAGCATCCGGTTGATCTCCTCCACGATTTTGCGGATAAACGCCCGGACGCTCTCCTTGCTCCGCTTGGGGATCTGCTCCTTAAGCAGCATGATGGTGGAGGCCAGATTGATGTCCGGCTCCAGGTTGTCCAGCAGCTCCGGCTCAAACAGCAGCTGCTTGAGGCCGCACCGCTCCATGGCGTCCCCCTGGATGACCTTCACCAGGTCCTTGTCAAAGAGGCTGCGGACATCCCCCAGCCATTTGCTGATCTGGGGGTTGGAGGGCCCCTTGCCCCCTCCGCCGCCGGTGGACATCCCAAAGCCCCCGCTGTCGGCCCGGTTGTAGATGGCCGCCAGGGCCTGGTCCATCAGCGCCTCCTCCTCGGTCAGGGCGCAGCCCCCCATGGAGGCGATCCGCTCCTGGCCCTCCTGGCCCAGGATCAGCCGCCACCGGCGAAGTCTTGCCGCGTTTTCCATTCCGTCACCCCCTATAGGTCAAAGTCAAAGTCGTCCAGCCCCTCCAGCAGCTCCTGGGCCTCGCCGGAAAGGGGGGCGTTTACCGCTTCGCTCACCTGCTGCTGGTTCAGCCCCCAAATCTCCCCCAGGTTCTCCCCGATGCTGTCCTTCTCCCGGGCGGTGAAGTCGGCAAAGGCCCGGCGCAGAAAGACCAACGCCCGCTTGAACTCCTCCTCGTCCAGCCCGTCCAGGTAGTCGGAAAGGCTCTGCCACAGCGAAAGCCGGGCGATCAGGGCGTAGCGGTTGCGGGAGGCCAGCCCCTGGAACCATCCCGCCCCAAGCTCGGCAGGGGTCCCCCGGGAAAGGCGGCGGCTTACCTCCAGCCCCAGCTCCGCCGCCGTCATGGCGCTGCGCTCCAGCAGGATGGCGGCGGCAAAGCCGGAAAGCCGGGTGTTCAGGTGGTCCCACTGGGCGATGTCCCTTAGGGCGGAAATCCAGCTCTGGGGGTCCAAAAAGTCGTGGGCCAGCTGGGCGGCATTGATCCGCTCCATCGATTCCACCACCCCGCCGGCAGCGTTGTTATCGCAGGTGCAGCAGCTGGAAAGGATGAGGCAGCACCGCAGATAGATCTGCTGTAGGATCGGCACCAAAGGGGCGGGGTCCAGCTGCCGCAGCCCCCCGTACTGCACCACGTGGGAAAGGCGCTGCGCGGTGGTGGCCAGCTCCTCCAGGGAGGCGGCGTCCACCGCCATCCCCTGTAGGGCCCCGGTGGCATATTCCACCGCCCGGGGCATCCCGCAGGCAAAGGCGTCCTCCAGCACACCGGCGATGTCCGCCACCCCCGTGGCCTCCTCCACCCGCTCCTTCATCCGGAAGGAGGCGGCCTGGGGGATGGTGTCCCCCTTCAGGGCGGATTCCACCAGCTCAATCTCCGCCTCCGGGCTCCAGCGCAGCAGCCACTGCTCCGCCCAGGTGGCGGAGTCCTGGTCCACCTGCTGTTGCAGCCCAAAGGACACCCCCAGCACCCGCAGGCGGTGGAGGAAGAAGGAGCGGTTAAGGTCCAAAAAGGCGGATTCCCGGCTCTTGACGCTGCGGTTTTCCCGCAGATCCAGGGCCAGCTCCTGGAGGGTGACATCCCGGTACTTTTCCAGCTTTAGCGTCCGCAGCTGGCGGTAAAAGTCCTCCTGGATGCTGGTGCGGCTCACCCCCTCCGGCAGCGAGCCGATCCTTGCGCCAATCTCGGCCTGGGCCACCCCCTGGCTGACGGCGGCAAAACTCCCCTCCCCCAGGCAGGTGACGGCGGCGTCCCGCAGGTCCCGCAGGGCCGGCGCGCCGGAGCCCCGGAGGACGGCCAGCTCCCGGGCCAGCCGGGTCCCCTCGATGACGCTGGCGGAGGACGCGGGGTTGCCCGCCTTCCGAAGCTGCCGGGCCACCCGGATAAGGTAGCCCCGGGCGGCATAGTCCGGCTCCCCCCGCCGCAGCCCCCGCCACAGCAGCTCGTAGTAGGCCGGGGCGCGGTTGCCCGCCCCGTAGCCGGAGCGGCTGGAGAGGCGGTAGTAGGAGTAGGGCATCAGGGTAAAGCTGACACCCTCCCGGGGGAGAGCGGCCAGCTCCTTTTTGGTCATGGGGGCGGCGGATTGCAGCCCGGCAAGGTGGTAGGCCCCTGTCACCACCACGATCTCCCCGGGGGCGTAGCCCTCGGCCATGGCGTCCTCTATCATCCGGCGCATATGGGCCTCCCGGAGCTGGTTTTCGGCGGCGTCGTGGGGGCCGCCCCCCTGGCTCTCGTTAAGGGCCCGGAGCTCCCGGCCAAAGCTTGCCGCCCCCAGGTGGTAGGCCTCCGGGGCGGTGGTGTGCTCCAGCGCCCGCTCCCAAAAGGTCTCGTGGCCGTCCTCCCCGGCGGCCTGGTCCAGAGCCTGGTAGGGGTCAAAGGCGGCCTCCGCCCCACCCTCCGGGCTCCCGCTCTCCCGCCGGGCCAGAAAAACCCCGGAGGGCAGGTCGATAAAGCGGCAGGCGGCGCCGTTTTGGTGGGCCCAGCGGATGGCCTGGTACTCGGGGGAGTACTCGGCCAGGGGGTAGAGGATGGACCGCACCGGGGCCTCCTGGGTGTAGGCCAGGATGGCCACCGGGGGCACCGTCCGGGGGTGGACCAGGTCCGCCATCACCTCGGTAAGGTCGCTGGGGCCCTCGATGAGCACCAGCCGGGGGCGGACCTCCTCCAGCTTTTGGAGCAGGTGCCAGGCCCCGGCAGGGGAAAGGTGGCGTATCCCAAACAGGACAGGCAGTTCCATTAGGTCTGGTGCCTCCTTTCTCCCGGCGCCTACAGCAGCTCCTGGCATTCTTTGTAGAGCCCGTGCCAGCGGCTCCCCCGCTTTTTCATCACGTTTTGCAGGTATTCCTTCCAGGCCAGCTTATCCTTTTCCTCGTCCTTGATCACCGCCCCCGCAAGGCCGGCGGCAAGGTCCCGGTCGGTGACATCCCCGCTGCCAAAGCTCCCCGCCAGGGCCATGGAGTTGGCCAGCAGCGAGATGGCCTCGGCGGTGGAAAGGACGCCGGAGGTGGCCTTCAGCTTTTGGGCCCCGTCCAGGGTCTGGCCGGAGCGCAGCTCCCGGAAGATGGTGCAGACCTTCTCCACCACCTCCCCGGCGGGGAGCTGGGCGGAAAGGTCCAGCCCGGCGGAAAGCTGCTCCACCCGGGTACGGACGATCTCCATCTCCTCCTCGATGGTCTCCGGCGCGGGGAGCACCACGATGTTAAAGCGCCGCTTGAGGGCGGCGGACATATCGTTGACGCCCTTATCCCGGGTGTTGGCGGTGGCGATAATGGAGAAGCCCTTCTGTGCCGGCACCTCCAGCCCCAGCTCCGGGACAGAGATACGCTTTTCCGAAAGGATGGAGATCAGGGCGTCCTGGACCTCGCTGGCGCAGCGGGAGATCTCCTCCACCCGGGCGATGGCCCCCTCCTCCATGGCGCGGTAGACGGGGCTTTTCAGCATAGCGGCGGGAGAGGGGCCCTGGGCGATGAGCATGGCGTAATTCCAGGAATAACGGATCTGCTCCTCGGTGGTGCCCGCCGTCCCCTGGATCACCCGGGTGGAATCCCCGTTGATGGCGGCGGTAAGGTGCTCCGACAGCCAGCTTTTGGCGGTGCCCGGCTCCCCGATGAGGAGCAGGGCCCGGTCTGTCACCAGGGTGGAGATGGCAATCTCCACCAGCCGCTGGTGGCCGATGTACTTGGGGGTGATGACGGTATCCCCCACCCTGCCCCCGCAGATGTAGGTGAGGACCGACCGGGGGGACATCCGCCAGCCGGTGGGGACGGGGTGCTTTTCGGCGGCGATGAGGGCGTCTATCTCGTTCTGGAACAGCTGCTCGGCGGGGAGCCGCTGTACCTTTGTTGCTTCTGGCATAGTTTGGTGCCACTCCTTTCCTTTTGGGCGGGGTT
>JAAWGY010000217.1 GCA_022795575.1 Angelakisella sp.
CGCAAACCGCGGCCGGGGTTAGGAGTAGCCGCTTTCTCCCCAAAACAGCCCGCCGATGCAATTGGCGGGCGCATTTTGGGACCACCGGCCTAAAAGCCTTGCCGCCGCAGAGGCCCTCCCGTTACCGGTTGGCGTTGATGATGGCCTCATCCCGGGCCCCGGAAGCAGCATCGGTAAGCACCACATAGAGGGAAACCTTGTTGTCGCCGTTAAGGCTCTCCCAAAGCTCCTCCGCCCAAGCCTTGGCACCGGAGGCGGCGATGGCCACCCGCTCCGGCTCCCCCTGGAAGGAGGGGATGGGGCTGCCGTCGCACTGGTAGGTGTGGAGGAAGCGGCCCTCCCCGGCCGGGAGGCTGGGATAATCGAAGAAATACCGCTGGCAGTGGTCGCCGCTGCCGTCGGCGCTTTTGAGGATGGACAGCTGGGTGGAGAAGCGGGCCTCCCCCTGGTGGCGGACCAGACCGGAGATGCGGGGGGTCCAGTTGGGGCCGTCGGGCTCGAAGGTCCGGGTGCGGAGGGCGTCCTCAAAGCTGCCGCCGTTTTTCAGGGCGTCGTAGACGGTGTCGGTCTGGTCGCCGTTGGTGACGACCACGGCATCCCCCAGCCGCCGCACCGGGCGGTAGATGATGAGGCTGGGGTCCTCCAGCCTGGAGGGGTCGAAGGCCTCGGTGCGGATGCCGTCGCCGGTGGTGGTAAACACCCGGTTGCGGCTGTTCTGGCTGCGGCCCATGATGAAGTAGGCGATGGCGGATTTTTTGCCGTCCGCCGTCCGGCCGATGACAATGCCCCGGCCGGGGTAGCTGTTCTCCCGGAGGAGGGTGGATAAATTGAGCAGTTCCATCTTCTGGACCTCCTGTTTTATTGGTATCGCGGCGGCAGCTCCCGGCAGATCAGCTCGGCCGCCTGGGGGAGGAGCAGCCACTCGGCCTCCTCCATCACCCGCTTTTGCAGCAGCTCCGGGGTGTCCCCCTCCCGGACCTCCACCGCCTTTTGGAGGAGGATACGGCCGCCGTCGGGCACCTCGTTGACGATGTGCACCGTGGCCCCCGTCACCTTGACGCCCTTTTCCAGCGCCGCCTCGTGGACCTTGAGGCCGTAGAACCCCGCCCCGCAGAAGGAGGGGATGAGGCTGGGGTGAACGTTGATGATCCGGTCCTGGTAGGCCCGGGTGACGGCGGCGCTGAGGATGGAAAGATACCCCGCCAGCACCACCAGGTCGATGCGGGCCTCCTCCCAGGCGGCTAACAGGGCCCGGTCGAAGTCCTCCTGGGTGGCGTAGGCCCTGCGGGGGATAACGGCGGCGGGGATGCCCGCCTTGCCGGCCCGCTCCAGGGCGTAGGCCCCCTCCTTGCTGGAGATGACCAGGGCAAGCCTCCCGCTTTTCAGCTCCCCCCGGCCCTGGGCGTCGATAAGGGCCTGAAGGTTGGTCCCCCCGCCGGAGACCATAACGGCGATGTTCTTCATCGGAGGATGACACCGCCCTCCCCGGCGACCACCTCGCCCATGATCCAGGCATCCTCGCCGGCCCCCCGGAGGACCTCCACCGCCCGGTTGGCGTCGGCGGCGTCCACCACAACGCTCATCCCTACCCCCATGTTGTAGGTGTTAAACATATCCCGCTCCGGGATGTCCCCCGCCTTTTGGATGAGGCGGAAGAGGGGGGGCACCGCCAGCCGGTCCAGAGAGATCCGGGCGGCGCAGCCCTGGGGCAGGGAACGGGGGATGTTCTCGTAGAAGCCGCCCCCGGTGATGTGGGAGACGGCCTTTACCGTCACCGCCTCCATCAGGGCCAGCATGGGCTTTACGTAGATTTTGGTGGGGCGCAGCAGCGCCTCCCCCAGGCTCTCCCCCAGCTCGTCCCGGTGGATGGCGAGGTCGCTGTGCTCCACGTCAAAGACCTTGCGCACCAGGGAAAAGCCGTTGGAGTGCACCCCGCTGGAGGCAAGGCCGATGATGGCGTCCCCCGGCTTTACGGCGCTGTTGTCGATGATTTTTTCCTTGTCCACCATCCCCACGGCAAAGCCGGCCAGGTCGTACTCATCCTCGGGGTAAAAGCCGGGCATCTCGGCGGTCTCGCCCCCGATGAGGGCGCAGCCGGCCTGGACGCAGCCCTCGGCCACCCCGGAGACGATGGCGGCCACCCGCTCCGGGACGTTTTTGCCCACCGCCACGTAGTCCAGGAAGAAGAGGGGAGCGGCCCCGGCGCAGATGATATCGTTGACGCACATAGCCACGCAGTCGATGCCCACGGTGTCGTGCTTATCCATGAGGAAGGCGAGCTTTAGCTTGGTGCCCACCCCGTCGGTGCCGCTTACCAGCACCGGCTCCTTCATGCCGGCAAGGGCGGGGGCGAACAGCCCCCCAAAGCCCCCGATGCCGGAGAGGACGCCGGGGGTGTTGGTGCGGGCGATGTGGTCCTTCATCAGGCGCACCGCCTCGTAGCCGGCGGTGATATCCACCCCGGCGGCTTTGTAGCTTTCGCTGTGGCTGTTACTGGCCATGGGCCGCTCCTCCCTTCCGCTGGATCTTCTGTTCAAACTTGTTCTTTTGGCAGACGGCGGGGGGCGGGACGGGGTAGTCCCCGTCAAAGCAGGCGGTGCAGAAGCCGCACTTGGAGCCCGCCGCCAGCTTGCGGACGTTTTCCACCGAAAGGTAGCCCAGGGAATCCACCCCGATGATTTGGGTAATCTCCTCCACCGTGTGGTTGTTGGCGATGAGGCTGGATTTATCGTCGATATCTGTCCCAAAGTAGCAGGGATAGAGGAAGGGGGGGGCGGATACCCGCATATGGACCTCGGTGGCCCCGGCCTCCCGGAGGAGCCGGACGATCCGGGCGGAGGTGGTGCCCCGGACGATGGAGTCATCGATCATCACCACCCGCTTGCCCGCCACCGTCTCCCGGACGGCGTTGAGCTTGATGTGCACCGAGTTTTCCCGCTGCTTTTGGGTGGACTGGATAAAGGTACGGCCGATGTACCGGTTTTTGATGAAGCCGACGCCGTAGGGAATGCCGCTCTGCTTGGCGTAGCCCAGGGCGGCGTCCAGGCCGGAATCCGGCACGCCGATGACCACGTCGGCGGGGACGGGGTGCTCCAGCGCCAAAAAGGCCCCGGCCCGCTGCCGGGCGCTGTGGACGCTGGAGCCCTCCACCACCGAATCCGGCCGGGCAAAGTAGACAAACTCAAAGACGCAGAAGGAGGAGGGCACCTTGCCGCAGTGGGTGCGGATGCTCCGGGGGCCGTCCTTATCCACAATGACGATCTCCCCCGGCTCCACCTCCCGGACAAAGGAGGCGCCGATGGTATCCAGGGCGCAGGTCTCGGAGCTGAAGACCCAGCTTTCCCCCAGCTTGCCCATGCAGAGGGGCCGGAAGCCGTTGGGGTCCCGGGCCGCCATCAGCTTTTGGGGGGACATGATGACCAGGGAGTAGGCCCCGGCAAGCTTGTCCATGGCCCGCTCCACCGCCACCTCGATGGAGGGGGCGCTGACCCGTTCCCGGGTGATGACGTGGGCGATGACCTCGGTATCGCTGGTGGTGTGGAAGATGCAGCCGGTGAGCTCCAGCTTTTCCCGGAGGTCGGCGGCGTTGGTGAGATTGCCGTTGTGGGCCACCGCCATGGTGCCCTTGATGTGGTTGATGACCATGGGCTGGGCGTTGGCCCGGCTGCGGGTGCCGGTGGTGGAATAGCGGACGTGGCCCACGGCCATCTGCCCCTGGCCCAGGCCGGCCAGGACATCCTTGGTAAAGACCTCGCTTACCAGCCCCAGGTCTTTATGGTAGCCGATGACGCCGTCGTCGCAGACGGCGATGCCGCAGCTCTCCTGCCCCCGGTGCTGGAGGGCGTAGAGGGCCAGATAGGTATCCAGGGCCACGTCCTGCTCCCCGGAGCGGTCGTAGATGCCAAAGAGGCCGCATTCTTCATGGATGGAATCAAACATACTTTCTGTTTTCCTTTCCTGTTAGCGCTAATCCATCAATTATCCGCGTACATCTCGTTGATGGATCCGCCTTTACTCGCCCAGCAGACGTTTCATCACCTCTTGGTAAGCGGCCTCCTCGCCGCCCAGATCCCGGCGGAAGAGGTCCTTATCCAGGTGGGCCCCGGTCTTGACGTCCCAGAAGCGGCAGGTATCGGGGCTGATCTCGTCGGCCAGGACGATGGTACCGTCGGGGAGGCGGCCGAACTCCAGCTTAAAGTCGATGAGCTGGATGCCCACCTCCGCCAGGTATTCCCCCAGGTACTGGTTTACCCGGAAGCTGTAATCGGCGATGGTCCGGAGCTCCTCCGGGGTGGCGGCGCCGATGGCGGCGATGTGGTACTCGTTGACCATGGGATCCCCCAGGGCGTCGTCCTTATAGCAGTACTCCAGCACGGTGGAGCGCAGCTTGGTGCCCTCGGCCAGCCCCAGCCGCTTAGCCAGGCTCCCCGCCGCCACGTTGCGGACGATGACCTCCAGGGGGACGATCTCCACCTTCTTAACCAGGGTGCGGCGCTCGTCGATCTCCTCCACCAGGTGGGTGGGGATGCCCTTTTGGGCCAGCATCTTCATCAGGTGGTTGGTGACGCGGTTGTTCACCACCCCCTTGCCCCGGATGCTGCCCTTTTTGGCCCCGTTGCCGGCGGTGGCGTCGTCCTTGTAGTCCACCAGCACCACCTCCGGGTTTTCGGTGGCAAATACCTTCTTGGCCTTGCCCTCGTAAAGCTGCTCTCTGATCTCCATGTTGTTACCATCCTTTCATTTTATACCAATCGCTGGTTTTAGAACCTGTATTCACAACCGTCTGACGCAGTCAGGTCAGGTCTTTTTCCGCCCTGCTGCGTTGCTGCGCCCGCAGGCGCGTCCAGACGCAACCGCCGCA
>JAAWGY010000218.1 GCA_022795575.1 Angelakisella sp.
CTCCGTCGCCTGCGGGCGACACCTCCCCTTTCAGGGGAGGCCGGCCTAAGAGCCGCCTTCGGCGGTTGGCCGTGGGGCTGCTTCGCAGCCCTTTGGAGGAACGATTTGCGGCTGGGTTTGTGCCAAAGAAGATGGGCGCCGCTGTCCTATTAGGCCGTCAGGCCGCGGTTTCTAACAGCGGCGTGGTGGTGAGGATGGGCCAATGGCGGTTTGCCGCCCGACTGGCCAGGAAGCACAAACCGCGGCCGGTCCCAGGGGAAGACGCTATCTCCCCAAAACAGCCCGCCGATGCAATTTGGCGGGCGCATTTTGGGCAGACGGGCCTAAAAGCCCTGCCCTGCCCACCCCCGTCAGACGCCGCCGATCACCTGCTTCATTGTAGCACATCTCCTTTTTTCTGTCGAGAAGGCATTAAAAGCCCCCGTCTTGGACGATTTTCTTTACATCGACCGCAAACTCGATTATAATAAATACTGTTTCAGGAAACAAACCCCATCAGGGGAAAAGGAGCGGAATTATGGAAAGAATGTTTGGAACCGTCGCGCGGGGCGTCCGGGCCCCCATCATCCGGGAGGGGGACGACCTTGCCGCCATCGTCGCCGATACCGTGGTGGCCGCCCTGGAAAGTGAGAGCATCCCCATTGGGGAAAAGGACGTGGTAGCCGTTACCGAGGCGGTGGTGGCCCGGGCGCAGGGCAACTATGCCACCGTGGACCAGATCGCCGCCGACGTCCGGGCCAAGTTAGGCGGGGAGACCATCGGCGTCCTCTTCCCCATCCTCAGCCGCAACCGCTTCTCCATCCTCTTGAAGGGCTTTGCCCGGGGGGCCAAAAAGGTGGTGCTGATGCTCTCCTACCCCTCGGACGAGGTGGGCAACCATTTGGTGAGCCAGGAGGCCCTGGACAAGGCGGGGGTGGATCCCTACCGGGATACCCTTACCAAGGAGCAGTTCCGGGAGAAATTCGGTACCGTCCTCCATCCCTTTACCGGGGTGGATTACATCGACTTCTACACCTCCATCATCGAGGGGGAGGGGGCCCAGTGCCAGGTGGTGCTGAGCAACAACCCCACCGCCATCCTAAGCTACACCAAAAACGTCCTCACCTGCGATATCCACACCCGCCAGCGCACCAAGGCCATCCTCCGGGCAGCGGGGGTGGAGCGGCTGGCCGGCATGGACGACATCCTCTCCGCCCCGGTGGAGGGCAGCGGCTTTAACCCCGATTACGGCCTGCTGGGCTCCAACAAGGCCACCGAGGAGCGGGTGAAGCTGTTCCCCCGGGACTGCCGGGCCTTTGCCCTGGCGGTGCAGGAGAACATCCGCCGGGCCACCGGCAAAACGGTGGAGGCCATGGTCTACGGCGACGGCGCCTTTAAGGACCCGGTGGGCAAGATCTGGGAGCTGGCGGATCCGGTGGTCTCCCCGGGCTTTACCGACGGCCTGGTGGGCCAGCCCAACGAGGTAAAGCTGAAGTACCTGGCGGACAACAACTTTGCCCACCTCACCGGCGACGCCCTCCGGGAGGCCATCAAGGAGTACATCCGCCAGAAGGACGACGACCTCACCGGCCGGATGGAGAGCCAGGGCACCACCCCCCGCCGCCTCACCGACCTGATCGGTTCCCTCTGCGACCTCACCTCCGGTTCCGGGGACAAGGGTACCCCCATTGTCTACATCCAGGGGTATTTTGACAACTACACCAAGTAGGAGGTCCCCGGTGGCTGGCGTTGCGCGGGAGGAGCGGCGGTAGCTGCGCTTCTTTTTCCCGCAGGCGGAATAATCCCCCTCCCGTTGTCCCAAAATAGGGACGAAAGGAGGGGGATATTTGATGAACGCCTTTATCGACCGGTCCGGCTGTATCGGCTGCGGCCTCTGCCCCACCCTCTGCCCGGCGGTCTTCGCTATGGCGGAGGACGGCCTGGCGGAGGTGGTGGTCCCGGAGATCCCCGGGGAGGCCGAAAGCGCCGCCCTGGAGGCACAGCAGAATTGCCCGGTGATGGTCATCTCGGTGAACTGAACCAGGCACAAAAGCACAGGCAGCCGATGGCAGGAAATCCTGCCATCGGCTGTAACGTTGTCCGGTTATTCCCGCTTGCCCAACTTTTCCCGCATCCGGGCATCCACTTGCTGCTGGGTATAAACCCTGCCGGCCTGTATGTCTGCATAGCTGGCAGACAGCTTGCGGTTGATATCCTCTTCTGTCAATTCATCCCAGGTTTTCAGTGTAGGCTGAAAGGGCATACCGCCAACCAATAGGCTTTGCTGGGCAAACATACGGACCGCCTCGGCAAAGGATGTGCCGAGACTGCGGTATAATTCCTCAACATCTGCCTTTACCTGACTGTCCATCCGGACCTGTAGGGTGGAATCCATCGACATTGCAAACCGCCTCCTTGTACTACTATTGTACTACAAGGAGGCGGTTATATCAATCAGAATTTTTTACCTCAGACATAGTGCACCAAATCCGTGTAGGTGGGGATGGGCCAGACGTCCTCGGGGATGATCCGCTCCGCCCGGTCGCAGACCTCCCGGAGCTGCCCCATGTCCCGCCGGACCACGTCCCGCATATACACCGCCCGCTCCCGGGGGTCCTCCGGCAGGGTGTCCAGGTCCCACTCCAGGCTGTCCACCCCGTTGGAGATGGCGTTGGTCAGGTCGGAGATCTGCTCCAGGTGGTCCTCCAGGTACCCCTGCTCCCGGCCCATGGCGGCGGAGAAGTCCCGGACGCTTTTGGCCACCCCCCCGGTGTACCGGGCCGCGGCGGGCAGGATCTGGCGGCGGACCATCTGCACCAGGGTTGCCGCCTCGATGCCCACCACCTTGTTGTAATTCTCGGTCATAATCTCGTGGCGGGAGGCGCACTCCTCCGGGGTCAGCACCCCAAAGCGGCCCAGCAGCTTCCAGTTTTTGGGGTCCTCCAGCGCCTCCATGGCCGCCACCGTGTCGGCAATCACCGGCAGGCCCCGGCTCTCCGCCTCCTGGAGCCACTGCTGGCTGTAGTTATCCCCGTTAAAGACCACCCGGCCGTGGCTCCGCAGCGTTTCCCCGATAATCCGCCGGACGGTGGCCTCGCTGTAGCCCTCCTCCTCAAAGTAGATGGCAAAGGCGTTAAAGCTGTCCGCCAGGATGGTGTTCAGGACGGTGTTGGCCAGGGCGATGGACTGGGAGGAGCCCACCATCCGGAACTCAAACTTGTTGCCGGTAAAGGCGAAGGGGCTGGTGCGGTTGCGGTCGCTGTCGTCGGCCATCAGCTCCGGGCTGGTGGAAACCCCGATGTTGAGGCTGTGGCTTCCGCGGCTGCCGGTGATCTCCTCCCCGGCGGCCCGGTGCAGCGCCTCCAGCAGGGCGTCCCCCAAAAAGACCGAGATCACCGCCGGCGGGGCCTCGTGCCCCCCCAGGCGGCAGTCGTTGCCGGCCGAGGCGGCGGAGAGCCGCAGCAGCTCCGGGTAGGAATCCACCCCCCGCAAAAAGGCGCAGATGGTCAGCAAAAACCGCAGCTCCCCCGCCGGGTCCTTCCCCGGGGCCAGCAGGTTTACCCCGGTGTTGGTGCTAAGGGAGTAGTTGTTGTGCTTGCCGCTGCCGTTGACGCGGGCAAAGGGCTTTTCGTGGAGGAGGCAGGCCAGCCCCTGCTCCTTGGCCACGATGCGCAGCGTCTCCATCACCAGCTGGTTGTGGTCGCAGGCGATGTTGCAGCCCTCGTACATGGGGGCCAGCTCGTGCTGGGCGGGGGCGGCCTCGTTGTGCTTGGTCTTTACCGGCACCCCCAGCTCCCACAGCCGGCGCTCCACCTCCTCCATGTACCGGGCAATCCGCAGCCGGATGCGGCCCAGGTAATGGTCATCCAGCTCCTGGCCCTTGGGCATGGGGGCCCCCAGCAGGGTGGTGCCGCAGATCTTCAGGTCCAGCCGCTCCTCGTAGCTCTGGCGGTCCACGATGAAGTACTCCTGCTCCGCCCCGGCGCTGGCCTCCACCCGTGTGACACCCTCCATGCCGATGGCGCGGCAGAACCGCACCGCCTCCCGGCTTACCGCCTCCATAGAGCGCAGCAGGGGGGTCTTGGCGTCCAGGGCCTGCCCGGTGTAGGCGCAGAAGGCGGTGGGGATGTAAAGGGTGTTGTCCTTAACAAAGGCGGGGCTGGTGGGGTCCCAGGCGGTGTAGCCCCGGGCCTCAAAGGTGGCCCGCAGCCCCCCGGAGGGGAAGGAGGAGGCGTCCGGCTCCCCCATAAAAAGGGATTTGCCGGAAAACTCGGTGATGGCGCCCCCCTCCCCGTCGGGGGAAAGGAAGGCGTCGAATTTGCCGGCGGTGATGCCGGTCATGGGCTGGAACCAGTGGATAAAGTGGGTGGCCCCCTGCTCCAGGGCCCAGTCCTTCATGGCGTCGGCCACCGCCTGGGCGATGGCCGGGTCCAACCTGCCCCCCAGGTGGGTGGCCTCCTCCAGCCGCTCCCACACCTCCCGGGGCAGGCGCTTTTGCATCACCCGGGGGCTGAATACCCGGCTGCCGTAGCTCTTTTTTGGATTCATACCAATGTTCTCCCTTGCTTTGTTATCCTCCCGGCGGATGCCGGGGAAAAGGGCCTTAGAGCCTATTCAAGATCTCCCAGCACGCCGCCTGGACGGGTCTTTTTCCAACGGCCTAAGAGCCGCCTACGGCGGTTGGCCGTTGGACGCACCTGCGGGTGCAGTCCGCCCTGCTGCGTTAAAAAATCTTGCAATACAGCAAGTATTCTGCGAAGCAGACGTGCCCGAAGGGCTCCGAGATTTTTTGCCTTGCAGGACGAAAAAATACCCGTCCA
>JAAWGY010000219.1 GCA_022795575.1 Angelakisella sp.
CCCGGGCCCTCCGCAGAGGGCCCCCACGCCCAAGGTTCCCCCGTGAGGCGCAGCGGAGCCGAAGGCTCCCCGGACCTTCCGCAGAAGGTCCCTGCGCCTCCCAGGGCCTGCGCGGCCCTGGACCTGCGGCCCGGTAGCCCGGGCGGGCACATCCTGTGGGACAGGCAGCCGCCCTTACTCCTGCGGCAGCTCTATCCGGATGCAAAGCTCCTGCAAGCCCTTCTCCTCCACCGTGTCCGGACAACCCGTCATCAGCTCGCTGGCATTCTGCACCTTGGGGAACGCAATCACATCCCGGATGGAATCCCTCCCCAGCATCAGCATCACCAGCCGGTCCAACCCAAAGGCCATCCCCCCGTGAGGCGGCGCGCCGTACTGGAACGCGTCAATCAGGAACCCAAACTGCTCCCGTGCCCGCTCCTGCGTAAAGCCCAGCGCCCGGAACATCCTCTCCTGTAGCTCCGGATCGGTAATGCGAATCGACCCGCCCCCGACCTCGCAGCCGTTCAGCACCATATCGTAAGCCCTGGCCCGGCAGTGCTCCTTGTCGCTCTCCATCATCGGCAGATCCTCTAACATCGGGCTGGTAAAGGGGTGATGCTTCGCCGTGTACCGCCCCTCCTCCTCGTCGTACTCAAACAGAGGGAATTCGGTGATCCACAAAAAGTCAAAGCTTCCCTCCGGGATCAGCTCCAGCTGCTTGGCCAGCCGTACCCGCAGCGCCCCCAGGCTGTCGTAAACCACCCCGTTCTTGGCGTCAGCCACAATCAGTAATACGTCCCCCGTCTCCGCCCCCAGCCGTTCCCGGATGGCCTTCGCCTCCTCCGGCGCCAGGAATTTTTCGTAGGAGGAGCTCTCCCCCTCGGCAGTAAGACGGGTAAACGCCAGCCCCTTGGCCCGGTAGGTCTTGACAAACTCCCCTAACTTGTCTACCTCCTTGCGGGAAAGCTTGGCCGCCGCCCCCTTGGCATTGATGGCCCGAACCGATCCGCCGGCATCCACCGCCCCCCGGAAGACCTTGAACTCGGTGTCCTTCACCAGGTCGGTGATGTCGCAAAGCTCCAGCCCAAAACGGGTGTCCGGCTTGTCGCTGCCAAAGCGGTCCATGGCCTCCTGGTACCGGATGCGCCGGAAGGGCGTCTCGATCTCCTTGCCCAGCACCTCCCGGAAGACGTGGCGGATAAACCCCTCGTTCACCGTCATCACGTCCTCCTCGTCCACAAAGGACATCTCCAGGTCAATCTGGGTAAACTCCGGCTGGCGGTCGGCCCGCAGGTCCTCGTCCCGGAAGCACCGGGCTATTTGCAGGTACCGGTCGTAGCCGGAAAGCATCAGCAGCTGCTTGTACTGCTGGGGGGACTGGGGCAGGGCGAAAAACTTGCCCGGCTGCACCCGGCTGGGCACCAGGTAGTCCCGGGCCCCCTCCGGGGTGGATTTGATGAGGCAGGGCGTCTCGATCTCCAGAAAGCCGTTGTTGTCGTAGTAGTCCCGGGCCGCCTTGACGATCCGGTGGCGCATCAGGATGTTGTGCTGCATCTCCCCCCGGCGCAGGTCCAGGTAGCGGTACCGCAGCCGCAGCTCCTCCTTGACGTTGGTGGTCTCGGTGATCTCAAAAGGCGGTGTCTGTGCCTTGCCCAGGATGCGCAGGTCGTCTACATAGACCTCCACGTCGCCGTTGGGGAGGTCCTTGTTTACCGATTCCCGGGCCCGTACGACACCCTTTGCCATCAGCACAAACTCGGCCCGGGCGGTCTGGGCCTTCTGCCGCAGAGCCTCGGGGGTCCTGTCGTCAAAGGCCAGCTGGACAATGCCGGTGCGGTCCCGCAGGTCGATAAACACCAGCATCCCCTTGTCCCGGATCTTCTGGACCCAGCCGCAGACCACCACCTCCTTCCCCACAAGAGCGGAGGTGGTTTCCCCGCAGTAGTTGGTGCGCTTTAGTCCGGTCATTACATCTGCCATTTGTATTACTTCCTTTGCGTGTTGATGTGGTTTTGGGGAGCAGCCTTCCCCGAAAAAGCCGGGGCGACAGGACCAAAAAGCAAGGCCCAAAGCCAGCCGCGGCCGCTCCTTCGATTATACACTGAAAGAAGCGGAGGTGTCCAGCCCTTGGGGCGAAAAAGAAGCGGAAGAGCCGGTTTTTTTGCAGCCGGAGGGCCCCCGCGGCCAATGGGCCGGCCTCCCGGCCCCCTTCGCCCCTTTTCCCGGATAACCGGCAGGGCCCCCCCACAAGCCCTTGGGGCCGCCGCGATCCCTCGCGGCGGCCCCCAGCCGTTTTGCTAACCGGCAAAAGCCCTCCGGCCTGTTGCTCAAACGTTGATCTCCGCCTTATCCCCCAGCAGCTCCCGGTTGGCCTCCAGGATGGGGTCGATGACCTCCGTCAGGTACTCCTCCACCTGCCGGGGCGCACGGCCGGTAAAGGCCTCCGGCTGTAGCAGCGCCTCCGCCTCCTCTGGCGCCAGGCCAAAGGCCGGATCCCCGCAGACCCGGGCGATCAGGTCGTTGGGCAGTCCCTCCTCCTTTACCGCCTTCCCAGCGGCGATGGAGTGCACCCGCAGCCGCTCGTGGAGCTCCTGCCGGTCCCCCCCCTTCTTCACCGCGCTCATCATGATGTTCTCGGTGGCCATAAAGGGCAGCTCGTTCATCACCCGCTGCCGGATCACCTTGGGGTACACCACCAGCCCGTCGCAGATGTTCTCCAGCAGGTTCAGGATGCTGTCCACCCCCAAAAACGCCTCCGCAACCGCGATGCGCTTGTTGGCCGAATCGTCCAGCGTCCGCTCAAACCACTGGGTACCCGCCGTAAACGCCGGGTTCAGCAGGTCGATCATCACGTACCGGGCCAGCGCCGTCACCCGCTCGCTCCGCATGGGGTTGCGCTTGTAGGGCATGGCGGAGGACCCAATCTGGCTCCGTTCAAAGGGCTCCTCCATCTCCTTGAAGTTTTGGAGGATCCGCAGGTCGTTGCTGAACTTGCTGGCCGACTGGGCGATCCCCGCCAGCACCGCGCAGACGTAGAAATCGGTCTTGCGGGAGTAGGTCTGCCCAGAAACCGGCACCACCCGGTCAAACCCCATCTGCCGGGCGATGGATTCCTCCACCGCCTTGATCCTTCCCTCGTCCCCTTCAAACAGCTCCACAAAGCTGGCCTGGGTGCCGGTGGTCCCCTTGCTCCCCAGCAGCGCCAGCCGGGCAAGCCGGTGGTCCAGCTCGGTGAGGTCGTTTTCCAGCTCGTTGATCCAAAGGGTGGCCCGCTTGCCCACCGTGGTCAGCTGGGCCGGCTGAAGGTGGGTATAGGCCAGGCAGGGCATATCCTTGTACTTCCTGGCAAACCCCGCCAGCATGGCGATGACGTTCAGCAGCTTCCGGCGGATCAGCGTCAGCCCGTCCCGCATCAGGATAATATCGGTGTTATCCCCCACATAGCAGCTGGTGGCCCCCAGGTGGATGATCCCCTTGGCCCCCGGGCACTGGAGGCCGTAGGCGTAAACGTGGCTCATCACGTCGTGGCGGCACTCCTTCTCCCGGGCCATGGCCTCGGCATAGTTGATGTCGTCGGTGTGGCTCTCCAGCTCCCGGATCTGCTCCTCGGTGATGGGCAGCCCCTGCTCCCGCTCCGCCTTGGCCAGCGCCACCCAAAGCCTGCGCCAGGTGCGGAATTTGTTGTCCTCCGAAAAGATGTACTGCATCTCCCGGCTGGCGTACCGGGTGGAAAAGGGGCTGATATAGCTGTCGTGCTGCTCCATTTCGCGCGTTTCCTCCTATCCTTCTCTCTGCTGCCTGCCCGATTGGTAGGTCAGGTACTCCTTGGCCCGCGCCCGGACCGTTTCCTCCGCCTCCGGGCTCCTCGCCGCCTGCCACAGGCTGGCCAGCAGCTGCTGCCGGGTCTCCTCCGGCAGGGCGCTGCTGTTCACCACCCGGTTGGCCATCCACAGGGTGTGCAGCGTCGGCCGCCGGGCCAGCGACGCCGCCAGCTGCTCCTCGTAGCCCATGCCGAAAAAGCCCTCCATAAAGCGGACCATCTCCCCCGGGCTCCCAAACTCCGTCAGGGGGTGGCGCTCCATCATGGCCAGCAGGCTGGGGATTAGCTCCGGCCCTGCCCCCAGGGCCTGGAGCTTTTCCATCCGGGCCTCCATCTCGTACTTAAAATCGTTGGTGTCTGCGTAGGATTCTATCTCCTGCAAAAGGGCTTCTATCTCTGGTGGCATGGTAACACCTCTCTTTTCGTTGGGGATGGGGTGGGTTTGGGCGGGGCTTTGGGCTGGTGGTCCCAAAATGCGCCCGCTTACAGCGCCTGCGGCGCGCAGCGGGCTGTTTTGGGGAGAAAGCGGCTACTCCTAACCCCGGCCGCGGTTTGCGCTTCCTGGCCAGGAGGGCGGCAACCCGCCATTGGCCCCATCCTCACCCAAACGCCGCTGTTCAAAACCGCGGCCTCACGGCCTGATAAGACGGCAAGGCCTCGTTCTTTGGCACACACCCTGCCATAACTCGTTCCCCCAAAGGGCTGCGCCAGCAGCCCCTACGGCCAACCGCCGTAGGCGGCTCTTAGGCCGGCCTCCCCTGAAAGGGGAGGTGTCGCCCGCAGGCGACGGAGAGGTCGGCCCCCGCAGGGGCCGCTCCCCTGGTAAGCACCAGCCAAAGCCCGCAAACCGTTTCTCCAAAGGGCTGCGAAGCAACCCCCACGGCCAACCGCCGAAGGCGGCTCTTAGGCCGTGCCTCCCCTGAAAGGGGAGGTTGCCCGTAGGGCACGTTCCCGAAGGGATGCCCGCAGGCGAC
>JAAWGY010000220.1 GCA_022795575.1 Angelakisella sp.
CGCCGTAGGCGGCTCTTAGGCCGTGCCTCCCCTGAAAGGGGAGGTTGCCCGTAGGGCACGTTCCCGAAGGGATGCCCGCAGGCGACGGAGAGGTCGGCCTCCGCAGAGGCCGTTCCCCTTGCACAAGCCCTACTGTTTTTGCAGCCGCCCTGGAGCCTTTCGCTCCCTGCGGGGAGCGACCAGGGCTCTGCCCTGGACCCGCAAGCCTTTGAAAAGGCTTGACCGAAACTTCTGGCGCCCTGCGGGCCTTGGGGGATACCGGGTGCGTAATTACCGGACACTGGTAAAGCAGGGCGGTTGGCGTTATAATGAAGGGGAGAAAAAACACCGGGGAGGAGGTGCCGGAATGCTGCTGTTGGTGCTGGTCCTCTGCGCCGCTACCTCCGTCTTCGTCGCCCTGCGGCGGCGGGATACCCTGGCAGTCTACCTCTGCGGCCTGGGTGTCTCCAACGCCCTGATGCTCCTGGGCATTATCGTCTATATCGCCCAGATGGGCGGCATGGCCGCCACCGAGCAAACCTTCCTCTTCCTCCTCCCCGAGATCCAGCATTGGCTCCAGCTCCGCCCCATCCCTATGGGCAAGCTGGGCTATGTGGTGGCGGTGGGCCGTACCCTCTTCCCCTGGTTCCTCCTCCAGGTGGGCCTGGAGGTAACAATGATCCCCCGTGTCCGCCGGCGGATGAAATCCCTCCGCTGGCTCTCCGCCATCCTCCCCGCCCTGTTCCTGGTCTATTACTTCCCCACCGTCTATTACCATTTGGTTCGGGGGCGCTTCTGGCTCATCACTGCCATGATCCCCCTGTCCCTGGCCTGGATCGGCCTTTATCTCCTGGCCGGCCTGTCCCTGATGATGCAGGAGTACCGGGCCACCACTATCCTGTTTTTTAAGCGCAACAATGGCTATATCCTCCTGGCCGCCTTGGGGATTACCGCCCTTTACCTCCTCTATGCCACCAAGGACCCGGCGCAGATTTATAACCTCTTTGTGGCCGAGTACATCCGCCTGGGGGTGATCAGCTACATCGGCCCCTCCATGACCGTGGTGGGCTGGATTATCCTGGGGATGTGTACCCTCCTGTTTGTGGTGCTGGGGGGCTACGGCATGGTGCGGTACGCCCAAATGGATTACGCCGAAAACCGGGAGGAGGTCTCCCTTCAGCGCAAGTTTGACGCCGCCGGTACCGGTGTTTCGGTCTTTGTCCACGGCATCAAGAACCAGCTCCTCTCCAGCCGGGTGCTCCACAAAAAGCTTTCCCGTGCCCTGGAAAAGGAGCAGCCGGATATTGGGGAGGTCCGGGCCTGCGCCGAGGCCCTCCGCCAGCTTAACGAGGGGATGCTGGCGCGGATGGACGAGCTTTACCGGACGGTAAAGAACAGCGCCCTCAGCCTCTCCCCCGTGGAGGCGGACCGGGTGGCCGGGATGGCGGTGGAGCGCTTCCACGGCAAGTACCCGGAGGTGCCGGTGGCCTGCTCCGGCGCCCCGGGGCGGCTGGTGCTGGCAGACCCGGGCCCCCTTAGCGAGGCGGTGTATAACCTCCTCACCAACGGCTGCGAGGCCGCGCTCCAGGCGGGGCGGGAGCCGCGGCTGGCCCTGACGGTGCGGGGGGAGCGGCTTTGGACCATGCTGGAGGTCCGGGACAACGGCGGGGGCATCCCTGCCGAGCTGCAAAGCAGGATCTACGAGCCCTTTTTTACCAGCAAGAACACCAACTACAACTGGGGCATGGGCCTTTATTATGTCCGCAGAATCGTTAAGAGCCACTTTGGCCGTCTCCGGCTGGAGAGCCGGCCGGGGGAGGGGAGCAGCTTCCACATCATGCTGCCCCGCTACGATGCGGGACGCAGGGGGTGACATCGATGGAGGGAAGAAAGATACAGGTGATGGTGGCGGAGGACATCCCCCTGCTGCTGGAGGACTTCTGCGATACCGTCAGCCGGGCCGGGGATATGGAGATTGCGGGGGCCGCCCTTACCGGCCAGGAGATTACAAGGCTGGCCCAGGAGCGGGACTGCGACGTGATCCTGATGGACATCGAGATGGAGACGATGCAGGCCGGCATCCTGGCCGCCGAGGCCATCCACCAGCGCAAGCCGGAGGTAAAGATCATCTTCCTTACCGCCCACGAGACCGAGGACATCATCCTTAGCGCCATGGCCAGCGGGGCGGTGGATTACGTGGTAAAGGGCTGCGAGGAGGAGGTGCTGCTGGAGCATATCCGCAAGGCCTACGCCGACGAGCCCGCCCTGGAGCGCCACGTCCAGCAGATCGTCATGCGGGAGTACAGCCGCCTTCACCAAAGCGAGCGCTCCCTCATCTTCTTCATCAGCAACGTAGCCCGTCTCACCCCCGCCGAGCGGGAGCTGGTGCGGCTGCTCCTCCAAGGCCTCAAGGTCCAGGAGATCGCCCAGGCCCGCTGCGTGGAGGTGGTGACGGTAAAGACACAGATCAAGGGGCTGCTGAACAAGTTTGGCTGCACCCGCACCAAGGAGATTGTGGCCCTCATCCGCCAGATGGGGCTGGAGCATCTGTTCCGCTGATACACAGGAAAGAGAGGTTTTTTGCCATGCGTGATTACTACAGCATCGCCCCCGGGGACCTGGGGAAGGACGCCAAGCTCCCCATCCTCCTCACCGGGGATTCCGGAGAAGCCTTTTACGAGCTGGCCCGGGAGATGGCCGGCATGATCCGGGACCATAACAGCCGGGGGGAGCGTACGGTCTTCATCGTCCCGGTGGGGCCGGTGGGGCAGTACCCCATCTTTGTCCGGCTGGTCAACGAGGAGGGGCTGAGCCTCAAAAACTGCTGGTTCTTCAACATGGACGAGTACCTCACCGATGCCGGGGAGTGGATTCCCATGGATGACCCCCTCTCCTTCCGGGGCTTTATGGACCGGGTGGTCTACTCCCGGATCCGCCCGGAGCTGGTGATGCCCCAGGAGCAGCGGGTTTTCCCCGATCCCCGGGACCCCGGCAGGAGCGACCGCCTGCTGGAGGAGCTGGGGGGTGCGGACGCCTGCTTTGGGGGCATCGGCATCACCGGGCACCTGGCCTTTAACGAGCCCCAGGACATCCCCCCGGAGGAGTTCGCCCAGCTGCCCACCCGGGTGCTGGACATCGCCCCGGAGACCCGGGCCACCAACTGCGTGGGGGACCTGGGCGGCGCCCTGGAGGATATGCCCAAGCGGTGCGTCACCATCGGCATGAAGCAGATCCTGGGGGCCAAAAAGCTGCGGCTGGCGGTCTTCCGGGATTGGCACCGGGCGGTCTGCCGCCGGGCGGCCTACGGGGAGATCACCAGCCGGTTCCCGGTGACGCTGGCCCAAAACCACCCGGACGCCCTGCTCATCGTCAACGGCGTGGCGGCACAGCTGCCCCGGTAACAGGCCGGGGCCAAAGGAAAGGGAGGACGGGATACATATGGCCAGCTTTTACCTTGACAATGTACGGCTCCACGGGGAGCTTACCTCGGTGGCGGTGGAGGACGGGAGCATCACCGCCGTTGGGGGGGAGAACGTCCGGGGCCTGCCCCAAAAAGACGGGGAGGGGATGCAGCTGCTCCCCGGCCTTCTGGACCTGCACACCCACGGGGCGGCGGGGGTGGACGTCAACGCCGCCGACCCGGAGGGCCTCCGGCGGATCAGCTGCTTTTTCGCCAGCCAGGGGGTGACGGGGTGGCAGTGCTCGGTGCTTACCGACACCAAGGAGCAGACACTCCGGGCCATCGCCGCGGCCCGGGAGGTTATCGAGGAGGGGAGCGGCGGGGCGGCGCTGCTGGGCATCCACCTGGAGGGGCCCTGCCTTTCCATGGAGTACAAGGGGGCCATGCCGGAGGCGCTACTGATGAAGGAGGCCGCCCTCCCCCTCTTCCGGGAGTACCAGGAGGCGGCGGGGGGGCACATCACCTACCTGACCCTCTCCCCCGAGATCCCGGGGGCGGTGGAGATCGTCCCGGGCCTCCGGGGGCTGGGGATCACGGTGGCCATGGGCCACAGCGCGGCGGGGTACGACGTCTCCTGGGCGGCGGTAAAGGCCGGCGTCACAGCGGCCACCCACCTGGGTAACGCGGAGCGCCTCTTCCACCAGCACGATCCCGCCATATGGGGCGTCGCCCTGGAGAGCGGCTGCTGGGTGGAGGCCATCTGCGATGGTCTTCACCTTCACCCGGGGACGGTGCGGCTCTACCTTAAGGCCAAGGGCTGGGACAAGGTGGTGGCCGTTACCGACTCCATCATGGCGGCGGGCCTGCCGGACGGCGACTACAAGCTGGGGGTAAACGACGTCATCGTCAAGGACGGCGACGCCAAGCTCCCCAACGGCACCCGGGCAGGCTCCACCCTCACCCTCTGCCGTGCCCTGGGCAGGATTATGGAGTGGACCGGCGCGGATGTGGAAAAAGCGGCCCAGCTGATGACCCGCAACCCCGCGGCGCTGATGGGCTGGCACCGCAAGGGGGACATAGCGCCAGGAAAGGACGCCGACCTTGTCCTGATGGATGGATTGACGGTAAAGGCTACCTTTGTTAAGGGCGAGGAGGTTTACAGGGGATAGCCCGCCGGCCGAAGGCCGGAGAAAAATTCCCCCCGCAGGGAATAAAAATCCGCCGGAGGCACCACCCGACCGAAGGGAGGGAACCCCCCGCAGGGAATCAGATCCGCCGGAGGCACCTTATCAGGCCAACCGGAAGGAGGGAGCGGGCCACAACGCTCCCCCCGCAAGGCCGCTGGAGCCTGTCCCCCAGCAGGGCCAGCCGCCCAACCAAGCATCGAG
>JAAWGY010000221.1 GCA_022795575.1 Angelakisella sp.
CGGGCTGTTTTGGGGAGAAAGCGGCTACACCTAACCCCGGCCGCGGTTTGCGCTTCCCCGCCAGTCGGCTACATAACCGCAATAGCCCCCATCCTCACCAAAACGCCGCTGCACAAAACCGCGGCCTGACGGCCTACAACAGAACGGCAGGGCTCGTGCGTCTTGGCACAAGCCCTGCCTATGTTATAGTCGTCCTGGGGAGTTTCGCTCCCTGCGGGGAGCGACCAGGGCGCTGCCCTGGACCTGCAAGCCTTTGAAAAGGCTTGAGCGAAACTTTTAGAAGCCGTACCGGCGGCCGTTGTGCGAAGCGGTCGCCGGGCTTCTTTGCCCCGCAGGCCCTTTGTGGGCAGGTGGTGCACTTCTCTGGTCTTACCCTACCACGACGCCGTCTCTGCCGCCAGCCTCTCAATCTCCGCCAACCGCTCCCGCAGCCGCCGGTTCTCCTCCCGCAACCGCTCCTCCGGCGACGGCGCCTCCCCCCCAAACCCATTCAGCCCCGCCGCCCGAATCAAAAAAGGATAGTCCTTATAAGCATAGTCCAAATCAACCGGCCCCGTCACCCCAGCCATCCGCCCCGCCGCCGTGTATTGCCACATCCCATAGGGCCCCGTCCACCCCACCTTCCCCGTGTAATCCGCCACCCAAAAATCATACCCCGCCAGCTCCTCCATCCGCAAATAACCCTTCGCAAAGTTGGTGTAGGTGTAAAGCATCACATAGTATCCCCGCTGCTGCATCGTCTCCAAAAACGCCCGGCAAATCGCCGTGTTCTCCCCCCTGTCCCGGGTAAGGTACTGGTCGTCCTCAAAGTCGTATGCCACCGGATAAGGCAGCTGGTAAGCCGCCAGCAGCTCCGCCAGCCGTCCCGCCGACTGTACCGCCGCCTCCGGCGTCCTGTCGTAGGCGTAAAGGTAGGTCCCCCAGGGAATCCCCGCCTCCTGCGCCCCCGCGGCGTTTTCGGTAAACCGCAGGTCGATGTTCATCCCCCCCTGGTACCAGCTCCACCCCGCCCGAATCATGGCAAAATCCGCCTTTACCCGTTCCCACCGTACCGCCCCCTGGTGGCTGGATAGATCAAAACCCGTCTGCATAGCATATCTCCTTTCTAATGCACCAAATAGCCAAACCCCCGCCCGCCTTGCCTTCCCCCCAGTAAAGGGATATAATGAAGAAGCCGGCAACGCACCTTCTCCCCATCCATATGCCGCAGCGGCCCGGATGGTTTTCCCACCCCCGCCGTATACCCCAACGCCACCCCAATGTCCAGATAGCGCCTGCCTGTAGAGACAGACGCTGAGAAACACACCACCAAAGGAGCCCCCCATGAAAAGAACCGCCCTTTTCGCCCTGCTGCTCATCCTGTCCCTGACCGCCTGCGGCCATCCCGCTGATCCGCCTGCCTCTCCGCCGCCGGAGCCCCCGGCGGAGGTCTCCGCTTCCCCTTCCCAGGCGGAGCCTGCCACCTCCCCTGTGGAAGGGGAGGCCTACCGCTACTACAACCTTCCCGGCGTCCCTCTGCCGGAGGTGGAGATCCAGCGGGTGGATTTGACCATCTATGCCATCGGCGGCACCGACCCGGTGACACACCCCGACGACCTGCGGGAGGTACTGTCTCTGCTGGATGAGTTCCCCATCTATGACCAGCCCATCAGCCAGGAAGAGGTTCAGTGGCTGGAGCAGAATGGCCGCTCCCTGCGGCTGGATTTCTTCGCCTCCGAGGAGGGCGGCAGTCCCAACTTTTCCCTCTACCTGGATCCCTGCCGCATCCAGGTTGGCGATGCTATGTATGGCCCCTACCGCACGGGGGACACCGAGGGGGAGGACAACCCCATCTCCCGCATCTGCTCCATCGCTCACGCCACTGTCCCCCGGAGCGAGCGCCACACCATTGAGGACCTGCTGGGGCGTCCCCTGCCAGAGGCCGGGCTGACGGTCCGTACGGTGGCGGGGCCGGAGGGGGAGCAGGACTTTGTCCTTACCCCGGAGGCTGCTGTCAGGATTCGGGAGGCTTTGGCGGAGCTGGAATTCTTTGGCTTTTCCGGTTGGAAGATTCTTCCGGAGGAGCTGCCCTACCAGAGCAGCTGGCGGCTGGACTTTACCGGGGCTGACGGGGAAGGGCCGGTTACGATTTGGATGGGAAACGGTTTCCTGGGGTTGGGGGGGCAGAAATACCACCCATATCCCTACCATGCGGAGCTTCCCTTTTTGGAGCTGCTGGCGGAGGAGACTGGGGTGGAGGGGGTTCCCGTGGAGCTGGAGGCGCTGGTGGTGCAGGCGAAGGAGCTGTACCTTTTGCAATTCGAGACGGATGGTTCTGCTGGGCCGGAGCAGCAGCGGCAGTTTTTGGCCTGGTGGTTTTCTGATGACGGGAACCTTGCTCCGTACAGCTGTGGGGAGGGGTACCGGGTTCCGTTGGCGGCGCTGCGGGAGGCGGCGGGGCGGCTGGCGGGGGATGGGTTTGATCCGCTGGTGGTATTTGGGGGGCAGTTGGACCGGCCGGGGAGCTGGGCCTGGTATGACACTGCTGCCCAGGAGTATGTGGTGGAGGTTCCGGGGGGATATGGGGGTGCTGTTGCGATGGAGCCGCTGGAGCGGGAGGTGAGCCGGGGGGAGGACGGGGCGGTGACGGGCTTCCGGGTACAGATGGGGGTGTTTGATCCGAACCTTTATTACCATGAAACGTCGCGGGAGCTCCGGCTGATTGAGGTTTATGAGGTGGAGTACGATTTTCCGGGGGAGTGGCGGCTGGTCTCTGCCAAGCGGCAGGAGCCACCGGCGGCGTAGGGGTGGGGTAGTTTACGCAAGCCTGCCCGCAACCATGCCCGAAGGGCGCCAAAAGTTTCGGTCAAGCCTTTTCAAAGGCTTGCAGGTCCAGGGCAGAGCCCTGGTCGCTCCCCGCAGGGAGCGAAACACCCCAGGACGTTGAGGCAGAGGCAAGGCTTGTGCAAAGAGTACAGGCTCTGCCGTCCCATCAGGCCGTCAGGCCGCGGTCCAAAACCATCGGCGCAGGGGTGAGGATGGGGCCAATCGCAGGTTTCCTCCCGACTACCCAGGAAGCGCAAACCGCGGCCGGGGTTAGGAGTACCCGCTATCTCCCCAAAACAGCCCGCCGCGCGCCGCAGGCGCTGGAGGCGGGCGCATTTTGGGACCACCAGCCTAAAGCCTCGCCCCTCCCACCCAAGGCCCATCCATACCGCCCCCCGCCAAACCCACAGACCAAACCCTCAAAAAGGAGACCCACCTATGAACGCAACATTAAAGCACCTTCTCCCGCTGCTCCTGGCCCTCTCCCTGCTGCTTATAGGAACCGGCTGCGGCAGCGGCGAAAAGCAACCCGCGCCCACCACCCCCTCCTCCCACCAGTTGCCCGCCAGCCTATCGCCGGAGGAGCAAACCAGCCTGATCGAAACGGCAAAGCTCCTCACCGAGGCGCTGTGCCAGTACACCACCGGCTTCCCCCGGGACGAGACCTCCCCCCGGACGCTGAACCAGCCCATCCAGCCCCGGCAACCGGGGGCGCCAGACCCCATCCCCGGCTTCGTGATGCTGCTGGCCTGCTACCAGGGGGGCGGCTATCCGGAGGCCCTCTACGCCGGTGACTTTACCCGGGACGAGGAGAGGATCTTCCACCTTTCTGCCGATGCCATCCCCCGGGCGGTGGAGGAGGTGCTGGGGGTAACGGACTTTGTGCCGGGCAGCGACTTTTTGGAGTACCGGGAGGCGGAGCGGGAGTACTGCTCCGGCATGGAGTTTGGCATTGGGGGCAGCTGGGCCTGCGGCGACATTGCGGCGGTGCGGTTTACCGGGGATCAGGCCGGGGTGGAGGTGGACTTTACGGCCCAGTCCCTTTTCCCCTATGCCGCCGGATACACCCCGGAGGAGGTAACGGCCTGGAGCTGCCGGGCCAGCTACGCCGTCCGCCGGCGGCAGGATGGGACGCCCTTTCTCCGGTTGGAGGAGATGGTCATCCTGGACAGGGCGCCGGAGGAGGCGGCCTCCGACGCACCGTAACGCCGGAGGGGGCGGCAGGAACCATGTCCCGCCGCCCCCTTTGGCTCCCCCTGCCGGGACTCATTCCGCCGGTTGCTTCTGTTCCCCCTTGTCCTGGACCTGCCGGAGCACCTCCCCCAACAGGGCAGGCAGCGGGAGGCCCAGCCGTCCGTAGTTTTCCAGCACCGAAAGGCCCTCCCGCCCCACATAGAACCAGATGACCGCCAGGCGGCAGCAGGGCTCCGGGAGGCCCAGCAGCCGGTCCAGCACTACCCCTGCGGCCACCAGCAGCAGCACCATCCCTTTGCCGATGCCGCCCCAAAACATCACCGAGCTGTCCACCTGCTTTTCCCGGCAGGCGGCGGCAAAGCCGGAGAAGAGGTCCAGCGCCATAAAAAAGACCAGGGCCTTTACCGGGCCGTCCCAGCCTCCAATCAGGGATGTGGCCGCGGTGCCGGCCATGGCCACCAACGCGGAGAATTTGGCGCCCCACCGCCCGTAGGACATGGGGCTGGCCCTGTCCGCCGCCGCGGCCAGGTTGTTCATTGCGGTTACTGTCATCCTTTATCCCATCCTTTCCCTTTTTCCTTCTGCTCCTTTATCCTATAGCAATCATCAGAATTGGCGGCATACAGCTGGGCGAGGAGCTTTTTCAGCTGCCGAAGCCCCAAAAACGCAGGAAGCCTTGATGGCTTTCAAG
>JAAWGY010000222.1 GCA_022795575.1 Angelakisella sp.
ACCTGGGGAGTTTCGCTCCTGCGGGAGCGACCAGGGCCTGCGCGGCCCTGGACCTGCGGCCCGGTAGCCCGGGCGGGCACAACCTGTGGGACAGGCCGCCGCTCTTCATCAGCCCCCCTCCGCCTTGCCCATAATCTCAATCACCTCCCGGATAACCTCCAGCGGCCTCTGCCCCTTCTGCGGCCGCACCGTAAAGTAAGGCTTCTGCCCCCCGCTGAACATCACCCGCCCCCGCATCCCCTGCGTCAATGCCACGATCCGCTCCATCCCCGGAGCCTCGCAGAAGAAAAGGAAATTCGCCCCCCGCTGGCTGATCTCCCGGATCCCCAGCCGGGCCGCCCCCTTGCGCACCAGCGCCACATCCAGCAGCCCCGTCACCGCCGCCGGCGGCTCGCCAAAGCGGTCAATCAGCTCGTCTAACGTGTCCATGTAGTCCTCCTGTGTGTAAACACAGGCAATCTTCTTGTAGACGTCAATGCGCTGGCTCATATCCGCAATGTAATCCTCCGGGATATGTGCCGCCACCTGGATGTCCACCAGGCATTCCCCGGCAGGCTTCACCGGCTCCCCCTTCTCCTCGCTGATGGCCTCCCCCAACAGCTTGAGGTAGAGGTCGTACCCCACCGATTCCATCTGCCCGTGCTGCTGTGTCCCCAGGATGTCCCCCGCCCCCCGGATCTCCAGGTCCCGCATGGCAATGCGGAAGCCGCTGCCAAAGGCGGTAAATTCCCGAATCGCCGCCAGCCGCTTTTCCCCCACCTCGGTAAGCACCCGCCCCCGGCGGAAGGTGAAGTAGGCGTAGGCCCGGCGGGTGCTCCGTCCCACCCGTCCCCGGAGCTGGTAGAGCTGGGAAAGCCCCATGCAGTCGGCGTCCTCGATGATAAGGGTGTTGCAGTTGGGCACGTCAATACCCGCCTCGATGATGGTGGTGCAAACCAGCACGTCGATCTCCCGCTCCAGCAGCTGCCGCCAGATCTCGGAGAGCTCATCCTCCCCCATCTTGCCGTGGGCGGTGCGGATTACCGCCCCGGGCAGATGCTCCCCCAGCCGCGCGGCGCAGCTTTGGATGGAGTCCACCCGGTTGTGGAGGTAAAAGACCTGTCCCCCCCGGCGCAGCTCCTTCCGGATGGCCTCGATGATGATAGGCTGGTTGTATTCCAGCACATAGGTCTGCACCGGGTGCCGGTCCTGGGGGGCTTCTTCAATGACGCTCATGTCCCGTATGCCGCTCATGGCCATATTCAGCGTCCGGGGGATGGGGGTGGCGGAAAGGGTGAGGATATCCACGCTGGTGCGCAGCTCCTTGAACCGCTCCTTGTGGGCCACCCCAAACCGCTGCTCCTCGTCGATGATGCAGAGGCCCAGGTCCTTGAACTTCACGTCCTTCTGCACCAGCTTGTGGGTGCCCACCACCACGTCCACCCGGCCGTCCTCCAGCTTTTTGAGGATCTCCCGCTGCTCCTTGGGGGTGCGGAAGCGGCTCAGCAGCTCCACCGTGACGGGGTATCCCTCCAGCCGCCGCAGAAAGGTCTGGTAGTGCTGCCACGCCAGGATGGTGGTGGGCACCATCACGGCGCACTGCTTGCCGTCCAGGACGCACTTAAAAACCGCCCGCAGCGCAACCTCGGTCTTGCCGAAGCCCACGTCGCCGCAGAGCAGCCGGTCCATGGGGCTGGGCCGCTCCATGTCCGCCTTGATCTCGGCGGCGCACCGCAGCTGGTCCTCGGTCTCGTCGTAGTCAAACCGCTGCTCAAACTCCTGCTGCCAGTCCCCGTCGGGGGAGAAGGCAAAGCCCTTGGTTTGCAGCCGCTTGGCGTAAAGGAGGATCAGCTCCCGGGCCATCTCGGAGACGGCCTTCTTCACCCGCTGCCGGGTCTTGTTCCAGCTGTCGGAGCCCAGCTTGTTCAGCTTGACGGTGGCGTTTTCCCGGGCGCCGATGTATTTTGTCACCATGTCCAGCTGGGTGACGGGGACAAAGAGGGTGTCGGTGCCGGCGTAGCGGATCTTGATGTAGTCCTTCACCAGCCCCTGGACCTCTTTTTTGGTGATCCCCTCATAGATGCCGATGCCGTGGGTGGCGTGGACGACGTAGTCCCCCACCGTCAGGTCGGCGATATCCAGGATGGCCTTGCCCCGCTTGTCCCGGTGGCGCCGGGGCTTCTTCCGCCCCAGGGACTGGGCCGCCCGGCCGTAGGTAATGGCCGCCAGCCGGTGGGCGGGGTACTCGAAGCCGGAGGAGAAGCCCCCCTCGCAGACCAGCACCTGCCCCGGGGCGTATTCCCCGGGCTGGGGGGCAAACCGGGCGGGGAGGCCCCGCTTTTCCAGGTCCGCCGCCAGCGCCAGGGCGCCCCGTCGGGTGCCGTTAAAGACATAGACACAGTACCCCTCCCCCAGGTAGTGGCTTAGGTCCTCCAAAAGGGTATCCAGCTGGCCGCTCCAAACCGAGAGGGCGTTGGCGGTGACGTCGGCCAGCTCCCCCAGCCGCTGGCCGGGGTAGCTGCGGGGGAAGCTGTCCAGCAGCAGGGAGGGGACCTTATCCAGCAGGGCGGCAACATCGCTGTAGCTTTTGGAAAAGCGCCCCGCCACCCGGGTAAGCCCCCCCTGCTCCAGCAGCGCCTTGATGTCCTCGTCCTCCAGCCAGCTGTTGTGGGCAAGGCTCTCCCGCACCGCGGTCCCCTCGCTTACCGTTAGCAGCCGGCCCTCCAGGTAGTCCAGCAGGCTGGCCCCCTGGGGGTAGATGATGGGGAAGTACCGGTCGGCGCAGCTCAGGTCCCGGCATTCCTCCAGCCGGGCGATGTCCCGCTCCAACGCCGCCCCGCCCACCTCCCGCTGGCGGGGGGTCAGGCTGTCCAGCTGCTCCTGTAGCAGCCCCGCCAGCTCCTCGGTGGTGTACAGCAGCTCCCGGGCGGGGGTGATGGTGACGCCGGGGAGGGAGTCCTCCCGGCGCTGGCTTTCGGGGGAGAAGGCGGAGATGGTGTCGATCTCGTCCCCCCAAAACTCCACCCGCACCGGCTGGGGGCAGTCCGGGGGCCAAAAATCCAGGATGCCCCCCCGCAGCGAAAACTGGCAGCTGCCCTCCACCTGATGGCTGCGGGAATACCCTGCCCACAGCAGGTGGGCCACCAGCCTTTCGGTGCTGATCTCCTGCCCCGGGGCCAGGGGGAGGATGCTGTCCCGGAGCACCGCCGGGGGGATGGTGGGCTGCACCGCCGCCGCCGCGGAGGCAACGGCAATGGCCTGGGGCTGATTGGACAGCCGCTCCAGCGCCGAAAGGCGCAGCTGCTCGTACTCCCGGCTGACCCCCTCCACCTCGGCCAGTGTCAGCTCCCGCTCCGGGTAGTGGACGGCCAGGGGCTCCCCCAAAAAGCGGTTCAGGTCCTCGCAGAGCCGGATGGCGCTGGGCTCGTCCTGGGTGATGACGATGCTTCCCCGGTCCAGCTCCCGGCAGAGGGCCGCCAGAAACTGGGCCTTGTGGATCTGTGCCCCGCCGGTGAGCAGCACAGGGCCCTTCCCCCGGGTCAGGGCGTCCCGCACCCTTTTGTACTCCTCCCAGGAGGTGATAAGGCTTTCGATCTTCACGGCGTTCCCTCTTCCTGCCGGGCAGGCTTACTGGCCGGCGTGCGGTTATAGCGGCTCATGGCCTCCTCCAGCTTCCCCTGGGCAAACAGCCGGCAGATCTCCGGCATCTGGTCAAAGAGGGGCTGAAGCGTTTTTCTGTCCTCGGGGGAAAACCTCCCCAGCACCCAGTCGGCCAGGTCGTAGTCGGGATGCGGCTTTTGCCCCACCCCGATTTTCACCCGGGGGAAGTCGTCCCGGCCGGTAAGGTAGATGATGTTCTTGAGGCCGTTGTGGCCCCCGTCGCTCCCCTTTTTGCGGATGCGCAGCCCCCCCACCGGCAGGCTGACGTCATCCATCAGCACCAGCACCCGGTCCATGGGCACCTTGTGGTAGGCGGCGGCCTCCTGCACCGCCTGGCCGCTGAGGTTCATAAAGGTGCCGGGCTTCAGGAGCAGCACCCGCTTTTCCCCGATTACGGCGTCCCCGCAGAGGGACTTAAAGCGCAGGGCATCCACCCGGACACCCAGCGCCGCCGCCAGGGTATCCAGGGCCATAAAGCCGGCGTTGTGCCGGGTGCCCTCGTATTGTTTGCCGGGGTTGCCCAGCCCCACGATGATGGCCTCCACCGGCCCGGTGGGAATAGCCGTTTTGCGGCCGGCGGAGATTTTTGCGAAAAGCTCGTCCAGGGTGCTCATGGTTTTTCTCCCTTTTTCGGCAAATTTTACCTGTTAACCAGCATCGGGCAGGATGGGGAGCACCCCCACCCTGCCGGACGCGGTATCCTGTTGTGATGCTGCGGCAGCGGTCAGCTGCCAAGGAGCCTTTCCAAACCGGCGCGGTTCTCCCGGGGAACCCCCAGGACGTCGCAGGCCCCCAAAAAGGTGTAGCTGGTGTTCTCCATCAGCCTGCGGATGTTCTGGACAAGCATCTGCTGCTCGCCCTCCTCCCGGCCAACGCGCCGGCCTTCTTTTTGGCCTTCTCGTCGGCCTTCCTGCAAGCCTTCCTGCCGGCCCTCCTCCCAAATCTCCTCCGAGATCCTGCACATATAATCCACCCCTTCTGCGTCGTCCTTGTAGTAGCGGACATTCCGGGCCAGCAGGGGGAA
>JAAWGY010000223.1 GCA_022795575.1 Angelakisella sp.
GCCAGAAAGTAACCAAAGAGCGACCAGGGCTACGCCCTGGACCCGACGGCCAAAGGCGTCAGTCGCTTGGGGAGCGCTCCCCTAACGCCGCCTGGACCGTTTGGGCCCGGTTCTTCTGCTTGGGTGACAGCCTCAATCTCAACGTGTGGTTGCTCAATGCTTGGTTAGGCGGCTGGCCCTGCTGGGGGACAGGTTTCAGCGGCCTTGCAGGGGGAGCGAAATGGCCCGCTCCCTCCTTCCGGTTGGCCTGACAAGGTGCCTCCGGCGGATCTGATTCCCTGCGGGGGGAGTGGGGGTGCTTTGGTTGTTGTTCTGTTGCTCCGTTTCGTCGTGGGGAGGGCAAAGCTTTTAGGCCGGTGAACCCAAAATGCGCCCGCCTCCAGCGCCTACGGCGCGCGGCGGGCTGTTTTGGGGAGAAAGCGGCTACTCCTAACCCTGGCCGCGGTTTGCGCTTCCCCGCCAGGCACCTACCAACCCGCAATAGCCCCCATCCTCACCCAAAAGCAGCTGTTAAAAACCGCGGCCTAACGGCCTACAACAAAACGGCAGGGCCTGTGCCAAAAACACAAGCCCTGCCGTTGTTATAGTCGACCTGGGGAGTTTCGCCCGCTGCGGCGGGCGACCAGGGCCTGCGCGGCCCTGGACCTGCGGCCCGGTGGCCCGGGCGGGCACATAACAGACAGTAAGGTCAACCGCTTTAGTAATACCGCACCGTTACCTCCTTCTCCATCTGCTCCAAACACCGCGCCAGCTCCTCCACCAGCCGTAGCTTTAGGTTCAGGTTCAGCGGCAAATCCGGGTTCTGATGCGCCGGGTTCATCGCCCGCCCCACATAGAAGTTGACATTGGTGGCCTCCTCAAACAGCAGCCGCGCAATCAGCGACGCCCCGTCCTTGCCGGTAAGCCAGCTGGGCTCCCCGATCTCGGTGGAAAGACACTGCGCCGCCAGCGCCACCACCCGCCCCAGCGTAATCACCCCTTCGGTACAGAGATCCACCCCCTGTATCGTGGCAATGGGCGGAATGTCCGGATCGAAGAAGTCCAGCGTGGGGCAGACCGGCTTGCCTAAGTACCGCCCAACCACCGTGCTGGTGGTACCACCGCAGACAATCGTCTTGCCCTCCAGGGCAAAAAAGTCCTTCATGATGGCCTCGTCCTCCGCCGGATCCCGGGGCGGACCGATCATCAGGTTCACCTGCTGCCGCTGCCGGATCCGCAGCGCCGCCACCGTGGTGTCGTCCCCCGGGATGTCCATGTACAGCTCCCGGCAGGCGTCGCTGATCTTGGCCGCCATCGATTTGGCGGAAAGCTCCGGCGTCCATACCCGCTGGGCGTACTCGGCAATCTCCGGCTGCTGCCAGCCAAAGTTTAACACCGTGCCCACCCCGGCGTGGATGGCCCCGTCGCTCATCATGATGTACAGGTCCCCAATCTGCCCCACCATCCGGGTTTCAAAGATGGTCTTGCCGGCAATCTCCCGCTTTTCCTTGGGGTAATCGTAGATTTTGCCGTTGCGCAGCAGAATCAGGTCCGGGTTGTCAAACTGGATGAGGTATACCTCGCTGGTGTATTTATTCACCTGTAGGATGGTGAAGGTGCAGTAGGCCACCTGCCGCACCGAGCAGACCGGCAGCGTAAGGGCGATGGTCTCCACGCTGTCCTCCACCGTCATATCCCCCGCCAGCATGGTGGCCAGGATCTTGGAGGTGAGGGTGGAAAGGATGCTGGCCTTAACGCCGCTCCCCAGCCCGTCGGCCAGCACCATGATGACGCTGTCCTCCCGGTTTACGGTCTCTACATGGTCGCCGCAAAGCTGCTCCCCCGCCTTGTTCATCGAGAGCCAGCCGTGCTCCAGGTATCGCTTACTCACGTTTCTCCCCCTCCGCTACCGCCCCCCGCAGCTTGGTCAGGGCTACCTTGGTTTCGGCGGTGGTCTCGCCCAGCAGGCTGGCAATCTCCTGCACGGTGCGCATCTGCTTTTGGATGATGCGGTCGGTGACGTCCAGCGTCTGCTGCCGCAGCTCCTGTGTCCGGCGGTTCTCCTCCTCCTGGGCGGTGATGTCCTTCATAATGGCCAGCAGCAGCTTGTTTTCGATGTCATAGACGATGGTCTCCTCCACAAACTTTTTGCAGCCCTCCAGCCACACCTTCCGGTCCTTGATGGGCCGCCCGTCCTCCATGACAAAGATGAAGTCCACCGGGTCCAGGAATTCCTCCACCGGCTTATGTACCGCCGCCTCGGGCCGGGGCAGCTCCAGCAGCCGGCAGCCGGCCCCGTTGATCTGCTGCACCGTCAAATCCTCTCCCACCACCAATATGGCGTTGGGGGTGGAGCCCAGGATCTTGTCGGAGAGGGACTCGGCCCGCTCCCGCATATAGGGGAGGCACATGGTGATCTCTGCCTTGCCGTTAAACACCGCCTTGGCCTTCTCCCGGCAGGTGGGGTAGCCGCAGGAGCCGCAGTTCAGCTCGTCGGCGCTGCTGGTCTTGCCCATCTTCTCCAGGATGGCGGTAAGCTCCTCGTCGGTGGGGACCTTCTCCCGCACCGGCTGGGGGGCGGTGTGGCGCTCCAGCGGCACATCGGCGGTGTCAAAATCCCGCACCGGCCGGCGGTCCGGGAAGCCGGGGGCGGCGTAATCGGTAACGCGGTCCTGGCACTCCAGCATCCCCCCCTGGGATGCGCGGATCATCGGCCCGCTGACGCAGCTGCCCTCGCAGATGCTGATCTCCAGAAAGACGTTGTGCAGCCGCCCGCCCCGGATGTCCCGCAGCGCGGCAACGCACCGGTCCGGGCCGTCCACGGCATAGTAGCGGTAGCCGGTGTTCTCCCGGTCCATGCTCTGGATGATGCCGCCGGTTTTGGGGAAGAACCGGGAGCGCCGCCCCTTCCGGTCGCAGGGGACGGACTCCGGCTCCACCCCGGCCTCCTCGGCCCAGCCCCGCAGCTCCTCAAAGGTGAGGACGCAGTCCACGGCGCTGTCCGGGTAGTCCTCGGCCTCCGCCTTTTTGGAGATGCAGGGGCCGATAAAGACCACGTAGGCGTCGGGGTCCTGCTCCTTCAGGTACCGGGCGTGGGCCTCCATGGGGGAGACCACCGGGGCCAGGCAGTCCACCAGGTCCGGGAAGTACTTCTGCACCAGCCGCACGGCGGAGGGGCAGCAGGTGGAGATGATGATGTCCTGGCGCTTTTCCCCCACCATCCTTTCGTACTCGCTCTTTACCAGGTAGGCGCCGTGGGCGGTTTCGGCGGTGGCGGCAAAGCCCAGCTTTTCCAGCATACCGGCCATCTCCTCCACCCCATCCACCGGGAAGTCCACGATAAAGGAGGGGGCGAGGCTGGCCACCACCCGCCGCCCCTCGGCCATGGCCTGCTTTACCCGGGGCAGGTCGGACCGGACCACCTTGGCGTTTTGGGGGCAGGTGACGACGCACTGGCCGCAGAGGATGCACTCACTGCCGATGATCTTGGCCTGCTGGCCGGAAAACTCGATGGATTTGACGGGGCAGACACGGATGCACTTATGGCAGCTTTTGCAGTTGGCCCGCCGCAGTCCCAAAATGTCCATGCCGTCACGCCTCCCCTTCCGCTTCCGCCTTGGCCAGCGCCTTGGCCAGGATGCCGTCGATGTTGTCCTTGGTGACGCCGGTGACGATCTCCTCATCGACACGGATGGTGCAGCCGTGGGTGCACTGGCCGAGGCAGAAGGAGGCGCTGAGGTTGACCTTGTCCTCCAGTTTTTGCTCGGCGATCAGCTCCTTCAGGCGCTGGATGATATCATAGGAGCCTCTCAGGTGGCAGGAGCTGCCGATACAGACAGAAATATTCATGGGTTTCCTCCTTCTGTGGCGCCGCGGCCCGGCGCAGCGGACGGGTGCGGGCTGGTTTGGGGTAGTTTTGTGTATGGTATTATAGTACAATATTCGGGGACGGAAAACAAGGGGGAACCGGACAGAAGACGGCGCCCTCCGTTATTTTCCGGACAAGACCGGGGGAGACTCCCCGTCCCGCTCCTTCCCCAGGGCCTGGACGTAAAACTCCTGCACCATATCCACAAAATCCTTTTTGTAGTGGGGGTAGTAAACACCCCGCCGGCTGGCGGCAACCGAGGTCATGGTGATGCTGGACTCCCCCATGGAAAAGCAGAGGGGGCGCTGCTCCAACGGTGTTTGGAGGACGTGGGTTTCCAGCACAAAGCTAAAGCCGTACCCCGCCTTTACCATCTGCATCAGGGTGCTGAGGTTGCGCAGGGTGAGGGCGATGTTGGGGGAGATATGGTTTACCTCGCTTAGAGTCTATCCACAATTTCCCTGCACGCCGCCTTGCCCATACCATGCCCGAAGGGCGCCAAAAGTTTCGGTCAAGCCTTTTCAAAGGCTTGCAGGTCCAGGGCAGCGCCCTGGGCGCCCGCCGCAGCGGGCGAAACTCCCCAGGTTGACTATAACAACAGCAGGGCTTGTGCTTTTTGGCACGAGCCCTGCCGTTCTGTTGTAGGCCGTCAGGCCACGGTTTTGGGCAGCGGCGTTTTGGTGAGGCTGGGGGCTATTGCGGTTATGTAGCCTGCTGGCGGGGAAGCGCAAACCGCGGCCGGGGTTAGGGGTAGGGCCTTTCTCCCCAAAACAGCCCGCCGATGCA
>JAAWGY010000224.1 GCA_022795575.1 Angelakisella sp.
TCTTAGGCCGTGCCTCCCCTGAAAGGGGAGGTTGCCCGTAGGGCACGTTCCCGAAGGGATGCCCGCAGGCGACGGAGAGGTCGGCCCCCGCAGGGGCCGCTCCCTTTGGCACAAGCCCTACTGTTGTTATAGTCGTCCTGGGGAGTTTCGCTCCTGCGGGAGCGACCATGGCCTGCGCGGCCCTGGACCTGCGGCCGGGTAGCCCCGGCGGGCACAACCTGTGCGTTATGCTGCTGCCTCTATCCAAAGATCAGCGTTTTTACGACCACTGGAACCACCAAGCCATCCATCAACGGTTTGCCAATATCGATGTAGTCGTTCTGCTCTACCTGGATGGAATCCAGCGCCACCACCGGCCGGCAATTCCCCAACTCCCCCGCCACCGCCTGCCCCAGTGCCTTCGCAATGTCACTCTCCACCACCAGCAGCAGTGGCTCCCCCGGCGGCAGCTCCCCCGCCGCCCGGGCCAACGCCCCCGCCAACGCCTTCAACCGCCGGTAACTGGGGTCCGCCTCCCCCTCTAACCCAATCACCACCCGGCTGCTGTCACTCTGCCCCAAAAACCACCGCACCCGCTCCCCAATGGGTCCCGCCTCCCCGCAAAACCCAGCCTCCTGCTCCTCCGCCGTCAGCTTAACCACCGGTACGTTCTTAAAGGGAAAAACCCCCGGATCCGTGTATGTAATGGTGCTACCCGATAGCGTGGTGGTGTAGCTCCCCGCCCCCACCACCGTGGCCCGGATCGTCTCCCGTCCCCTTACCAGCCGGAAGGCCGTGCATAGCCGCCCCTCCCGGATCGCCTCCCCCAGCAGCAGCCCAATGTCCCCGTAAGGGATGGGGTCCTCCCCGGCAATCCCCCGGTATACCCCGTCCGCCACCCCCCCGGAAAAGAAGATCGCCCGAATCGGCCGCTCCCCCGCCAGCTCTAACCAGCTGCTCCCCGGTGTCTGTACCTGCCGCAGCAGCGCCGATGGCGGGCTGAGCCCCAGGCATTCCTCCAGCAGCTGGGCCATCCCCCGGCAAACCTCCCGCAGCGCCCCAAGGTCCGCCCCCTCCCCCTCCCGGAGCCGTACCCCCCGGGACTCCGCCACAAGGGCCGCGGCAGGGCTGATATAAGTGACCGTGCGGTCCGGCGCCAGCCGGATGAGCCGCCCGCCAATGTCCAGGCACCCCTTTCCCGCCGTCCGCCCGCAATCGAATAACGCAATGTTCGTTGTCCCCCCGCCGATGTCCAGGTTGACGGCGGTACAGCTCATCTCCTCGGAATATTGCTGCGCCCCGCTCCCCTTGCCGGCGATGATGGCCTCCAGGTCCGGCCCCGCCGTGGATACCACGAATTCCCCCGCAAAGCCGCTGAGCTTTTCCAGCACCAGCGCCGAATTCTCCTTCCGGGCGCTCTCCCCGGTGATGATCACCGCCCCGGTATCGGTATCGGCGGGGGTGAACCCCGCCCTGTCAAACTCCGCCGCCACCATCTCCCGCACCCGGTCCCCGTCGATCAGGGACCGGTTCAGTAGCGGGGTGGTGTAGATCTCGCTGCGGTACACCACCTCCTTTTCCACAATGGAAACCTTGGGGATGGTAAAATACCCCGCCGTGTTCTCCATGGCGATGCGGCTAAAGATAACCTGGGTGGTGGAGGTGCCGATATCAATCCCCACGCTGAGAATATCCCTCTGCCCTGCCATCGCCCCACCTCCCCGGAATTGCTGCAAAAACCACAAGGGACCAAAGCGCCCGCAGTCCTCCTGCGGCGCCCTGGCCCCGTTGCCCATCGGCCCACCCTGTTGTGTGCCGTGCTGTATTCACTTGGTCGTTACTCGCCGGTGGTTACTCATCGGCGGGAAAGGCCCCCAAAAACCGGAGCCGCACCCCGTCACGCGCCGCCTCGGTGATGCTCCCGTCGTACCGGAAGCCGTACAGAATCAGCGCCGTGTTGCAGGCCGGCAGCGCATTCAGCACCGCCGGGCTTAGCGCCTTTACCGCCGGGAGAAAGCCGCTGCTGTCCGAGAAGGGGGCCAGCAGCTCCGCCATGTCCCGGGTGGCGGCGGGAAAGACCTCCGCCTCTCGGAAGTCCTCGTCAAAGGTAAGGCCAAAGTCGTATTCAAACCGGTTAAAAAATTCCCCGTTAAAGCACTCCCGCAGCTCCTCCTCACAGGGGCGCTCCCGGTTTTCCGGCAAAAAATAGGCCTCGATATCCTCCCCGTCCTCCAGGTAGACGGTGGAAAGGTATTGCTCCAGGGCCTGGCCGTCGGTGCAGCTTCCCACCCAAACGGATACCCAGCCCTCCTGGTCCTGGTAGTCGTAGATCATCGGTTGGACCTCCTATGGCTGTAAAAAGCGCGGCTGGCGGCTGCTCCAAAACCCCGGTATCCCAAGGGCTACAGCACCAGCGCCTTCATGGGGCAAAAGTCCGAGCATTTGCCGCACCGGATGCAGACATCATGGTCCACCACCGGGGCCTCGTTCCCCTTTTGGCTCAGGGCTCCCACCGGGCAGACGCCCACCGCAGGACACTTATGGTCCTGGGGGCAGTTGGCAATAATCACCTTCAGCTTATTTTCCACAGCTCCACTCCCTTCCCATAGGCAGGCTCCCCAAGGGGGCCTGCGCTGTTCGGCTCACCGGAAATCGAACATCGCCTTGGTGCCGCCGGGGCCGGACTGGAGCTGTAGCTCCCCGCCCAGCTTATCCCGGACAATCAGGGAGATAATCTCCAGCCCAAAGCTGTCGGCGCCCTTTTCCCCGGGGGAAAAGCCGGCGCCATCGTCCTCCACCGCAATGGTGGAGGTCTCCCGGCCCCGGAAGAGGGTGACTGTCACCTGTCCCTTTTGCCGGTTCTGGTAGCCGTGCTCCAGGGCGTTGGTCAGCAGCTCGTTAACCACCAGGGCGATAGAGCTGGCCTTTTCGGAGGAGGCCGACAGCCGGTCCCCCCGGATGGTAATCAGAATTTCCTGGCCCTGGGGCATCATCGATTGCAGGTTCCGCCGGATCTTTTCCAGAAGCGGCCGGAGCTCCACCTGGTCCCCATGGTCTGTACCTGTCAGTATATCATGGATGGCAGCGATTGACAATACCCTGCCGGTATTTTCCCGGAAGGCCCGTTTCATCTGTGGGTCCGTTGTTCTCCTGGCCTGGATGTTCAGGATGCTGGCCACCATCTGGAGGTTGTTTTTTACCCGGTGGTGGATCTCCTTCATGGTGACGCTGTGGCTGTCCCCGGCGGGGACCAGGCCCAGCATCGAGGCGGTTTGGCTTTCCCGCTCCTGGGCCAGGGCCCGGAACTTCTTTTCCCGGGAAATGGTTTGGCTGATGTCCTTTTCCCGGATCAGCACCCCAATCACACTGCCGCCGTCGTCCCGGATGGGGACGGCATCCTGGCGGACGGTGCGGTTCTCCTGGGTAACTGCCTTTAGGTCCCGCACCGCCATACCGGTGCCGAAGGCGTGGTAGACTGCCGGTTCCTTTTCCCGGAGGGCTGCTTGGCCGACGACGGCGCGGTGGTAAGCGGAGGCCATCCCCCTGGGCTTGGCGTGGGCCACCACGATGGCGGTTTGTCCTGCGCGGTCCATGCAGTCGATAAAGATATCCGCGCCGGTAAGGTCGGCGGTGTACTGCATCGATGCCGCCACCTCCTCCAGGCGGGTGACGGCGGCATCGCCGAGGGCGGTTTTTTCCCAGCAGATTTCCCGGATGGTCATCCCTTTTCCCCCTTCTCCTTCTACTCCGGCCCACGGCGGGGCGGGCGGCGGGGCGGCTACTCCTTTTCCTTTTGCAGCTCCCGGGCGGCTTGCTCCAGGGTAATATTCCGGGTGCGGGCCGTTTGGGATATCAGCCGATAGGCTTCTGGCTCGGAGAGGCCTTGGCGGCGCATCAGCTGCTCCTTGGCGCGGTTTACTGCTTCCCGGCTGCTTTGCTGGGAGACCACCTTTTCGGCCAGGGCTATCAGGGGGACACGTTTTTCCATGGCCAGCTTTTGGAGGCGGCGGTAGGCTTCCCCTTCGGCGATCTGCTCCTTTTGGGCCAGGATCGCTTTGGCACGGTCGATGAGCTTTTGTTCCTCCATGCGGCGCTTCATCTCCCCGGCCTCCTGGCGGGCCTCCCGGAGGCGGGCGGCCTGGGCCATTGCCACCTCCAGGGTGGGCAGGAGGAGGCGTTCCTCTACCGGCTTTACCAGGTAGCCGGTAACGCCGATGCGGTTGGCGCCTTCGATCAGCTCACGGTCCTGGAAGGCGGTCAGGAGGACTACACAGCCGCAGAGGTCCTCCCGGATGATGGTTTCTGAGGCGGTCATACCGTCGAAGACTGGCATTTTGATGTCCATGAGCACTACGTCGGGGTGGTGGCGGCGGCACAGCTCGACGGCGTCGAAGCCATCGGCGGCGTCCCCTACTACGGTGAAGCCCATTTCCTCCAGCATCTGCCGTAGGTCCAGGCGGGTGATGGGTTCATCGTCTACCACAATCACGCTGCGTTTTTTGTCCATGGGGTACACCTCCTGTGAAGATGGTGTGATAGAGTATGAAGCGGCCTGTCCCTCACGTTGTGCCCGCCCGGGCTACCGGGCCGCAGGTCCAGGGCCGCGCAGGCCCTGGTCGCTCCCGCAGGAGCGAAACTCCCCAGGACGA
>JAAWGY010000225.1 GCA_022795575.1 Angelakisella sp.
CCATCAAGGCTTCCTGCGTTTTTGGGGCTTCGGCAGCTGAAAAAGCTCCTCGCCCAGCTGTATGCCGCCAATTCTGATGATTGCTATAGAGCCTATTCAAGATTCTCCCTGCACGCCGCCTTGACGGGGATTTTTTCGTCCCGCTGCGTTACTGCGCCCGCAGGGCGGGAAAAGACCTGGCCTGACTGCGTTAGACGGTTGTGAATACAGGTTCTTAGGCTGAAGGACGGCATTGGCCGGCGGGCTGGCAAGCCCGGGCCGCGCGCAAAAAAAGACCGACCCGGGCGGCTTTTGCCGGCCTGGAATCGGTCGTAAGCGTCTGACTGCGGGGCCCTGACGGGCAAGGGGGCGGCTGGGGGATCAGTCCGTCTCCTGGTAGGAGAGAAGCTCCAACAGGGGGGACTGCTTGCCCGGCTCCGGGCAGATCCGGCACCGGAAGCAGAGCACCACCACAACCTCCCCCTCCTTGTCCCGGTAGCAGACGTCAAAGATCATCTGCCCCTCCTCCGGGTGGTTCCAGAGAAAGCCGCGGATGCCGGGGGAGAGGCCCTCCGGGGCGTATTTTAGGGACAGGGCCTTCATCTGGACATCCACCCCCTGGAACCAGTGGATATTGCCCGGGGCGGAGTCGCTGTCGCTGCCGCCGGTATCGGGGTTGCCGTCGCCGTCACCTCCACCCGGTCCGGGAGCTTCCACGGGGGGGCTTCCCGCCAGGCCCGCCTCGCCGTCTTCCCCGGCGGGGGGGCTGTCCGGGCCGGAGCCCTCCGGGGAGGCGGTTTCAGCGGGGGCGTTCCCGGCGGGGATGTCCTCGGGGAGGGTGTTTTCGGTGGGGACGTCCTCGGTGGGGGCACTTTCGCCGGAGGTGGCAGCCTCGCTGCCGGGGAGGCTGCGCTTTTGGGCCTCCTCCCCTGGGCCGTCCCCGGCGGCAGAGCCGGGCTCCGGGGGCGGGGGCGCGGCAAGGGGGGCCGGGACGCCTGCGGCGTCGGCGGAGCTGCCGCCGTCCGAGTCGCTGTCCTCCATCACCACCTCCGCCGCCATCTGGGGGGCCGCGGCGGAGGCGCCGCCGAAGCCGTTGGACAGCCCCGCCTGATACCCCCGGTACAGCAGCACCACCACCACAAGGCAGGCCGCCAGGGGCAGCCAGCGCCGGAGGGGCCTGCTCCAGGGGAGGACCTTTCCGTCCGGGGCCTCCGCCGGGACTTCCGGGGATGCCTGCTCCTCCGGCGGCTCCTCGCCGGGGGCCTGCTCCGGCAGGGAGAGCTCCCCGGCGTCCAACCGCCGGAACAGGGCCTCCGCCGTCAGGGACGGGGGGAGAGGCGGCTCCTCTAACAACGCCAGCTTTTCCTGTAAATACTTCAGGTCCAATTCCACCTCGGTCTCGCTGCGGTCCATCGGTAACAGCCCCTCCTCTCTATTGGAATGCGCCTTGTGTCGTTCTACGGGTCCTCCAGCATCCGCCGGAGCTTTTTGAAGGTGCGGTGGAGCTTGGAGCTCACCGTCCCCTGGGGCAGCTCCAGCATCTCGGCGATCTCCCGCATGGTGTAGCCCTGTAGTACCGAAAGCAGCACGATCTGCCGCTCCTCGGGGGCCAGGCGGGCCATGGCGTCCCGGACCTCGGCCCGGGGGCCGGTGGTGTCGGGGGCGGCGTCCTCGATGTAGTCGTCGATATCGATGCTGCCCCGTTCCCGGATATAGCCGGCGATGCGCCGCTTGCACCGCACCGAAAGGATGCGCATCATCCACTGCCGGAAGCTGCCGGCGTCCCGCAGGCCCCGGATGCCCTTCCAGGCCTCCAGGAAGGTCTCCGCCACCACGTCCTCGGCATCCTGGGGGTTGCCCAGGGTGTAGAGGGCCATACGGTACAGATCCGCCGCCACGCCGTTATAAAGGCGGCCAAAGGCGTCCCGGTCTCCCTCCCGGGCCATGGCCACGTCCTGTTCCAGTAGCTCCATCCTGCCTTCTCACCGCCCTTTTACCGGGCACATCTATTCAGTGTCCCGTTTTTGCCGTTTTATTGCATCGCCAGCCCCGGCGAAAGGAAAAAATTTGCGCCGGGGCGGCTGTCCCATCTACAGATACACTTTATTATAACTGCCCCGTGGTAGGATGACAAGCCCCAAGGGGAAGGAAACCCGTGGGGGATGGTGGCCTTAACCCCGGAAAGCCTGCTCCTCCGGCAGAAAAGGGAGCCCCTGAACAGGCCCTTGGAACCTGCTCAAAAGCTCCCGGTACACAGCCGGTTTTGTCCGGCCATAACGATTTTACGGCATCTTTACGGCATCCGCAGAGGCGCTTTGCCACCCGGCAGCCGGGGGGCGGCCTTTGGGGGCTACAGACGCCACCAGACCGTCTCCTCCTCCCGGTACTTTTGGAAGCCCAGCCGCTCCAGAATCCGCAGGGAGGCCCGGCCCATCATAAAGTCGGTTTCCGCCGTGATGTGCGCCACCTCGGGCTGGGCCAGGGCCCAGCAGCAGATGGCCTCCACCGCCTCGGTCATGTAGCCCCGGCCCCGGTGGGGCTTGCCCATGCTGTACCGGATCTCCACCTCCCCGCTGCTGTCCGGCGCCCCCCGGAAGTGGGCGGTGCCAACCACCAGGCCCAGCTTTTTTTCCACCAAAAACCAGGCGGTGTGGTAGGGGTACCGCGCCGGGTTCTTCTCCGCCTCCCCAAGCTGCCGGCGGGCGTCCTCCAGGTCGCTCCCCGCCAGGGGAACCCCCCGGTAGGGCCGCCCCAGCTCCCGCTCCAGCTCCGGCAGGTCCTCCACCCAAAGCCGGTGCTGCGCCGGCGTGATAGGGAAGATGGACAGCCGCTCTGTTTCCAACCGAACCATGACCCAGCCTCCTTGTTCTATCGTTTTCCGGTTTCTTCCTCCCGGGACCCGGTCCCCTCCCCCGCGGCGCCGTCCCCTTCCCGCGGCCTTGGGCAGACGCTGCCCCGCCGCCCAAAGGGGAGGTGCAGGGGCGGTGCTCCACAGGGATTGAGCCGTTCGGTTCGGTCAGGGGGTGTCCGCCGGGGCCATCCGGCGGTCCAGGGAGGAGGGGATGCCGCACTCCTGGCGGTACTTGGTGACAACCCGGCGGGAAAGGGTGATACCCGCCTGGTAGAGCAGCTGGCGGATGTCCTCGTCGCTGAGGGGCTTGGCGGGGTCCTCCTCCCGGATGAGGCGCCGGATCCGCTCCTTTACACTGTTGCGGCTGAGGGAGGCGGGTTCCTCCCCGGCCTTTTCGGCCTGGCGCACCCCGGTGGAAAAGAAAAACCGGATGGGGAAGGTCCCCCGGGCGCACCGGAGGTACTTGCCGCTGACGGCGCGGCTGACGGTGGATTCGTGGACACCCATCCGTCCCGCAGCCTGACGCAGCGTCATGCTGGCCAGCTCCCCCCCCAGGAAGAATTCCCCCTGGAGCTGGAGCAGCGCCTCCGCCAGGGCGGTGATGGTGTGCTGCCGCTTTTCGATGGTGGCCATCAGCCACCGGGCCCGCCGGAGCTTTTCCTCCAGGTAGGTCCGCACCTCCGGGGCGTCGGCCCCCCGCAGGTAGGTCTGGTAGTAGCTGCTGATCTGCACCCGGCCGCTCCACCGGTCCCGCACCGTCGCCTCCAGCCCCTTTTCCCCCCGGCGGACGACGATATCCGGGATGACATATTCGGTGGGACCGTCCTCCTGCCCCCCGGAGAGGGGGGAGGGGCGCAGGGTGGCGATAAGCTGGGCGCACTGGCGCACCAGCCGCAGCTCCAGCCCCAGGGCGGAGGCGATCTCCCGCAGGCTCCCGGCGGCCAGCTGGGGGAGGAAGGAGGAGCAGATCTCGGAGAGGGCGGGGCTGAGCAGCCCCTTTTCCGCCAGCTGCCGGGTAAGGAATTCCCCCAAATCCCGGCTCCCCACCCCAAAGGGTTCCAGGGAGCGGATGGTGCGCAGCGCCGTCTGGCAGGTCCCGGGGGAGCACCGCAGCAGCTGGCAGAGCTCCAGGTCGGTGTAGGGCAGAAAGCCCCGGCTGTTGATGAGCTCCACCATCCGCTCGGCCAGCTCCAGCCGCCCCGCCCCGATGCCCAGGGAGTAGAGCTGCTCCTTCAGGTCCTCCCGGTAGGTGCGGCCCGGCCCGGCGGAAAGCTCCCGGGCGGGGCCCCCATCGTCCAGGTAGACGCCGTTTTCCACCTGGGGGGAGGTATCCTGAAGCCACTGGGCGATGTCCACCAGGGAATCCCCCTCCCCCGGGCCGGCCTCCGGCTCCACCTCCAGCAGGGGGTTTTCCAGCTGCTCCTGGTTGACAAAGTCGGCAAGCTCCGCCCCGTTCATCGCCAGCAGCTCCAGCCCCTGGAGCTGGCTGGGGGTGACAATCTGCCGCTGGGTCTGCTGCATCCGCTGCTCCAGCATGGGAATCAGCCCTCCTCTGTTTGGTGGTTCTGTATCCATTATAGCATCAAAGGGCAAAACTTCCTACTGGCGGGAACGACAAAATACGGCGCCTTTGGTTGGCGAAAAAGACCTGCCGGGGCGGCGCGCGGGGATATTTTGGATAGGCGCTTAGAACCTGTATTCACAACCGTCTGACGCAGTCAGGTCAGGTCTTTTTCCGCCCTGCTGCGTTGAAAATCCTTGCAATACACCAAGTATTGCTGCGGATT
>JAAWGY010000226.1 GCA_022795575.1 Angelakisella sp.
GCACCTATAAATGCGGTGCACCTATAAGCGCAGTGTACCTATAAACACCGTGCGCCTGTAAACAAACGGCAGGGCCTGTGCCAAAAACACAAGCCCTGCAATTGTTATAGTCAACCTGGGGAGTTTCGCTCCTGCGGGAGCGACCAGGGCCTGCGCGGCCCTGGACCTGCGGCCCGGTGGCCCGGGCGGGCACAACCTATGGGACAGGCGATTCTCTTTCCCACTGTTTTTGTACTTATCTGTGTCTGCTGATGCCTTGGCCTCAATACCCCGCCATCAGCTCCTTGATCCTTGCCGCAAAACGTTCCCGGTCCACATCCAGCACCAGCTCCACGTTGGCCTCCTTCTGGGCGTCGGACCAGCAGTCAGTTACCGTTTTGCCCCGGGTGATGGTGCCTTGGGTCTCCACCCCCATCCAGCAGCGCTGGGCGGTAAAAAGGCTGTCGTCCGCGGCAAACAGCACCGCCGCCGGGTCGTGGAGCGGCGCGCCGGCCGGGCAGAAGACCTTCTCGCAGTTGTTCTCGGTCACTGCCGCAAAAAGCTCCGCCTGGGGCGTCCCCAGCGCCCGGATCTCCCGGATCTCCGCCGCCGTCAAGTAGGCCTTTAGCGTCACGTCCAGGCCGCAGACGCATAGGGGGATGCCGGACTTCATCACCATGCTGGCCGCCTCCGGGTCCACGTAGATGTTGAACTCGGCGCAGGGGGTGACGTTCCCTCCCTGGGCGGCGCCTCCCATGATGACAATGCGCTTGATCATCCCCGCCAGGTCGTGGTTGGCGGCCAGGGCGATGGCGATGTTGGTCAGCGGCCCCAGGGCGATGATCTCCAGCTGCCCCTTCTGGGCCACTGCCTCCTCGTAGATGGCGTCCCACGCCTTGTAGAAGGATGCCTTTTTGCCGGGGGCGGGCAGGTCGATGCCCAGCAGGCCGTCCTCCCCGTGGACATGGGGGGCATAGACCGCCTCCCGGATCAGCGGCCGGTCCGCCCCGGGGGAGATTCTGACGTCGGTGCCGATGACCTCCGCCACCCGCAGGGCGTTGTAGGTGGTCTTATCCAGCGACACATTGCCGGATACCGTGGTGATGGCCCGGATGTCCAGCTCCGGGCACCGGAAGGCCAGCAGCAGGGCGGCGGTGTCGTCGCAGCCGGGGTCGCAGTCGATGATGACAGGGATCCTTTTTTCGCTCATTTACTCCACCTCCCCATAGGTCTTTACCGCCTCCACCAGCAGGTCCACAAAGGCCTCCCGGCGGATGTCCAGCAGGACGGTGGCGTTGGGGGCGTGGCCGCTGGTGCCGTACCAGTCCCCCACGGTGCAGCCCATGCAGTAGTCGCCGGATACCTCCACATCCACGTACATCTCCCGGGCGGTGAGGATCTCCGGCTTTACCAGCGCCGCCACCGCTACCGCGTCGTGGATGGGGGCGCCGGGGTAGTCCATCGTCTTGTGGAACTGGTAGAAGAACTCCAGCCAGTCCGCCACCGTAACCGCCACCGGGTTGCCCACCGCCCGGATGCGCCCGAAGTCCTCGGGGCAGACCAGCGCCTTTTCGGTGACGTCCAGCCCCGCCATGGTGATGGGGATGCCGGAGCGGAACACCAGCCGGGCGGCGTGGGGGTCCACCAGGATGTTGAACTCGGCGGCAGGGGTCCAGTTGCCCATCCGGACGCCGCCCCCCATCAGGGAGATCCGGGCGATCTTGGGCTTCAGGTCCGGGTGGGCCAACAGCAGCTTGGCCACGTTGGTCAGGGGGCCGGTGGGAATCAGGGTGACAGGCTCCTCGCTGTCGGCGATGGTCTGGGCCATCAGCTCCACAGCGGAAAGGGGGCTCAGCTCGGTTTTGGGCTCCGGCAGGGGCGGGCCGTCCAAGCCGGACTGCCCGTGGACCACCGGGGCGATGATGGGCTCCGCGATAAGGGGGCGGGGGTCCCCCTTGGCCACCGGCACGTCCAGCCCGATGAGGGCCATAATCCGCCGGGTGTTGTAGGTGGTCTTCTCAATGGTCTGGTTGCCGCACACAGAGGTGACGGCCAGAATTTTCAGCTGGGGGCTTGCCTTGGCCAGCACCCAGGCGATGGCGTCATCGTGGCCGGGGTCGCCGTCCAGGATGACAGGGATGGGTTTTGTCATCGTTGTTTGTCCTTTCTCTCAATCAGTCCAGCTCGGCCCGCCGGAACAGGTCCAGGATCAGCGCCCGGTCCTCGCAGGCGGCCTTGAAGCGGAGGATAAACTCCCGAAGGGCCTCCCGGTTTTTGGAGTAGACGCAGAACATACCCGCCTCCGGGTCAAAGTCGATCTCCGCCGCCAGCTGGGGGCACTGCTCGTCAAGGAAGACCCGGGCCAAGCTTTCCCAGTCATAGCCGCTACCCTCAAAGCCTTCCTCGGCCCGGGTGTCAAACACCTCCTGGAGGTATTCTCCTGCCGTCAGGCAGACCGAAGCGTGGGCGTCATGCTCCACCCAACCGAAGGGGGCGATTTCTTTTTCAAATTCCAAGGTTACAGCTCCTTTCATAAAGAGGGGCCCGCCCAGCAGAGGGAGGACGGGCCCGCAGTGACAGCGCCAAACGGAGAGATCACTCCAGCTTCTTGCGGCTCTTCTTCAGGGTGCTGGCGGCGTAGACGGCAAGGCCCACGATGGTAAAGATGTAGGGGGTCATAGCCACCAGCTCCTGGGGCAGGCCCAGGCTCTGCATATTGTTGGCCAGGGCGTCGGCAAAGCCGAAGAGCAGGGAGGTAAGCATCGTCCCGATGGGCTCCCCACGGCCCATGGCCTCGGCGGCCAGGGCGATAAAGCCACGGCCGGCGGTCATGTTGGTGTTAAAGCTGGACATATAGCCCATGGACATAAAGGCGCCGCCCATGCCGGCCAACGCCCCGGAGATGGCCAGGGCGATGTACTTGATGCGGTTGACGCTGACGCCCACCGAATCGGCGGCGTTGGGGCTCTCCCCCACCGCCCGGATCTGTAGGCCCATGGGGGTTTTGTAGAGCAGCACCCAGGTGAGGGCGACGCAGACAAAGGCGAAGTAGGTAAGGATGTTGTGCCCCGAAAGGATGCCCCCCAACACCGGGATGCTCTGGATGACAGGGAGCTGGATGGTGGGCATCACCTTGCTGGCCAGGTTGGCGGAATAGCCCCGGTCGCCGGAGGCCAGGTACATAAAGAAGATGGTGCCGCCGTTGCCCAGCATATTCACCGCAATACCGGCCAGGATGATATCGGTTTTGAGCTTGAGGGCGAAGAAGCCGATCATCAGGGCGGTAGCCACCCCCAGGAGGATGGCGCAGAGCAGGCCCACCCAGGCGCTCTCGGTCCAGGCGGAGAAGATAACGCCGGTCAAAGCGGAGATCATCATAATGCCCTCCAGACCGATGTTGGTGACGCCGGCCCGGTCAGCCACCACCGCCGCCAGGGCGGCGAAGAGGATGGGGGTGGTGATGCGGAAGATGGAAAAGACAAATGCTTCGGAAAAGATGATGCCGAGGATTCCCTCTAACATTACGCCTCAACTCCTTTCTTCTCCCCTGCGGCCTTCTTTTCGGCCAGCTCCTCCTTGGCGCCCTTAACCACCAGCTTCTGGCGGTATTTGCTAAGGAACTGCTCGGCGGCAAAGAAGAGGAAGATGACCGCCTGGATGATGCTGAGCATCTCGGCGGGGACGTCGGTGTTCAGCTGCATCAGGTCGCAGCCCCGCTTTAGGTAGGCCATAAAGAAGGCGGCAAAGGGGATGAGGATGGGGTTGTTTTTGGCCAGGATGGCAATGGTGACGCCGTCCCAGCCGTAGCCGGGCAGCTGCCGCCACTTAAAGCGGTCAAAGTAGCCCAAAATCTCCACCGCGCCCCCCATGCCGGAAAGGAGGCCGCCGATGACCTGGCAGAGGACGATGGTGGCGGCTACCTTGATGCCGGAGTACTTGGCGAAGCTCTCGTTCTGGCCCACCATCCGGATGGCGTAGCCCCACTTGGTGCGGTACATAAAAAGGTAGACCAGCACCGTCATCACCAGGGCGATGACAATGCCCCAGCTGAGGTTGGTGCGCTGGACCAGGGCGGGGATGCGGGCGGTATCCAAAAACTGGTGGGACATGGTGGCCCCCTGGGTGCGGTCCGCCATGTGCCAGTTAAGGATGTACACCCCCAGCTGTAGGAGGATGTAGTTGAGCATCAGGGAGGATACCATCTCGCTGGCCCCTAACTTTGTTTTAAGCAGGGCAGGGATCAGCATAGTGACGCCGGCCACCACCGAGGCGATGACGATGGCGACGATGATGTGCAGCACCGGAGGCATGGGGAGGTAGATGGCCACCACCGCGGCCACCAGACCGCCGAAGAAGAGGGTACCCTCCCCCGCCAGGTTGAACTGGTTGGCCTGGAACATGACACAGACGCCAAGGCCGGTAAAGATGATGGGGATCATCCGCTCCAGGATGAGCCAGAGGTACCGGACCTTGGTAAAGGGCCCGATGATGAGGTTATAGAGGGCCTCAAAGGGAACGTCGCTGATGATGAAGATGAAGACCATGGCCACCGCCAGGGCCAGCAGAATGGAGGCGGCGCCCCGGACGATCTCGAATTTCAGGTTTTTACGCATGGAAAACCCTCC
>JAAWGY010000227.1 GCA_022795575.1 Angelakisella sp.
CAAAATATCCTGAACCAATGATTAATAGTATTTTGACAAATCCTGAAATTGAAATGTTAAAGCAGAATTAGTGTGGAACTGAATTGATTTTATTGGAAAATCCAGTTTGTCGGGGGCTTTCGTCTTTTGGGCAAAAGCCCCCTTGATAAATCCGGCCCGCCGGGAGATTCTGCATAGACACCGGCAGAAAAATAGCAGCCTGCCCCTTGCAAAGAGCCCGCCGGGAGCTTCCCCGGCGGGCTCAGGTTGTGTACCATAGCCTGGCGTGCTACCGGAGCCCCAGCCCCTGCCGGGCCTCCGCCAGCAGCTCCTCCACCCGCTGCCGGACCTCCTCCCGGCTGTGCACCTTGCGGGAGACGCAGACCGCCGCCGGCTGGCGGCAGACAAAGCACTGCCGGGGGGGCAGGCCCAGCGCCTCCCGTCCCACCGGCTCCCCTTGGCGGTCCATGACGTCGATGTCCAGCATCCGCCCCCCGGGGAGCAGCCGCTCCGCCGCCACACAGGCGGCCTTTACCCGGGCTGCCGGGGCAGAGGCGGTGAGGAAAACCGCCGGCCCGTCCGCCCCCCGGAGCATCCCCTCCTGGCGGTAGTGGATGCCGTTGGCCCGGAGCATCGCCCGGAGCCGCCGGCAGAGGGCCAGCAGCAGCGCCTCCAGGGCGGGGTCGCACCGGTAGGCCACCGGCAGGCAGAGGGTGACGGTGATCAGCGTTGCCCCCCGCCCCCGGGCCAGCTCCAGCCGGCGCTGCCACCGCTCCCCCCGGGCGTCCAGCACCCGGAGCAGCTCCTCATTCATGGGCATTTCCCTCCTCTCCCGGCGGGATCAGCGCGGGGAGGCGGTGGAGCAGGATGGCCACCGAGAGCAGGTCGGCGCAGCCCCCGGGGCTGAGGCCCCGCCGGGTGAATTCCCCGTCCAGCTTGCCCAGCCGGGCCTTGCCCGCCGGGGTGAGGGCCCCCCCCAGGGCCAGCACCTCCTTGGCCGAGGCGTGGAGGTAGTCCAGCCCCTCCGGGCCGCCCCGGGCCAGGATGTTGGTATCGCAGACATTGGCCATCAGGTGGAGGAGGGCGTGGAGATGGACGTCGTTTTCCGGGTAGCTCCGGCCCGAAAACTCCTCCAGAACAGGCAGGGCCCACTGGCGGGCCGAGGCAAAGCCGGAGGCGGCCTCCCCCCGGATGCCGGTGATGCCCCGGCTGCGGTAGAGGATGCGCCCGGTGGTGGTTTGCTCCGGGGGGACGGGGCGGGCAAAGTCCTCTGCCGCCGGGGCGGCGATGACAGCGGCGGCGGCACAGACCGCCTCCGGGGAGAGGTCCCCCCGGGCGGCGCAGGCCCCGGCGGCGCAGGCCAGGATGCCCATGGAGAAGATGGCCCCCTTGTGGGTGTTGACGCCCCCAGTGGCGGCGAGCATCTCCCCTTCGCAAAGGACACCCTGGGGACGGATGCGGGAGAGGGTGGTTTGGTCCGGGGGGGCGGGGAGGGAAAGTCCCTGCCGGGCGCAGAAGGCAAAGTAGGGGGCGATGGCGGTGGTGCTGGCGAGGAAGGTGGAGAAGTCCATATCGGTGTGGGCGCCGTTGGTAAGGCGGTCCACAAGGCCGGGCTTGGGGGTGGCGGCAACCTCCAGCAGGAGGGCCAGGGCGCAGGTGGAGCCGATGCGCTGGGAAAGGGTGGGGTAATCCAAAAGAACACCTCCAAAATAAGAATCTGTATTCATAACCGGATGATGCAGGCAGGACAAGGGATTTTTCCGCCCTGCAAGGCAAAAAACCGCCGGAATACTTGGTGTATTGCAAGGTTTTTTAACGCGGCAGGGCGGGAAAAGACCTGGCCTGACTGCGTCAGACGGTTGTGAATACAGGTTCTAAGAAGCTGCGGGGAGAGGATCCGCCGTCTGGATGGAATCCACCCTCCGTCCATGCTATAATATAAAAAAGTAGCGGCCCAAAAAGACCGAAAAGGAGATGGAGCAGTTGGCGGAAGCAAAAACCAACGCCATGCGGATGCTGGACCGGGGGAAGGTCCCCTATCATATGTACACCTACGACCACAGCGACGGGAAGATCGACGGGGTAAGCGTAGCCACCAAGGTGGGCCAGGACCCGGATAAAGTCTTCAAAACCCTGGTGACAAAGGGGAGCTCCGGGGGGTACTTTGTCTTTGTGCTGCCGGTGGCGCTGGAGCTGGACCTGAAAAAGGCCGCCCGGGCGGTGGGGGAAAAGTCGGTGGCCATGATCCGGGTGGACGAGATCAACCGGGTGACGGGGTACATCCGGGGCGGGTGCAGCCCGGTGGGGATGAAGAAGCAGTACCCCACCGTCTTTGACCGCCGGGTGGAGGACCTCCCGGCGGTGGTGGTCAGCGGGGGGCGGATCGGCACCCAGATCGAGGTGGAGCCCGCCGCCCTCCTCCGGCTGGTGGGGGCAGCCACCGCCGATATCACCATGGAGGGGTAGCTCACCCCCCGATCATCACCCCGGTATCCCCGTGGAGCCCCAGTCGCACCAGGCCGCAGAGGAGCAGGTGCAGGGGGTAGTAGAGGTAGAAGAACCACTTCATCCCCGGCCAGCTGCCCCGCTGGCCGTTGTACCGGGCCAGCAGAGGGATGGCGAGGGCGACAAACAGCTGCAAAAGGCCATAGACCGGGTGGATAAAGACGGCGTAGACGGCGGCGTAGATGGCCACGCTGGCCATCATCCCCGCCATCTGCCGGCGGAAGTCCCCCCGGTTCTGGTGGATCTGGAGGATAGCCAGCACCGCAATGCTGCTCCAGTCGGCACAGAAGGCGGCAAGGGTGGTGCCGATCATCAGCAGCGTTTTCTGCCACTGGGCCAGGCGGGGGCTGTCGTTGATCATCAGGGCGATGACCCCCCAAAAGAGGGCCCACAGTACGCTGGTCTGGTTAAAGACCGAGGTACGGAAGGGGACAAAGGGGATGCCGAAGGCAAAATTGTAGGCAAAGTGGCCCGCCGCCGCAAAGAGCAGCAGCCGGGCGGCGTACCGCCGGCGGCTGCGGGTGTACCGGTACCCCTCCGCCACCAGGAACCAAAAGACGGGCGCCGATATCCTGCCCAGGGCATGGAGGCAGAGGAGCCACCAATGGGTGGCGTAGCCGGGCCAGATGACGCTTGCCAAATGGTCCAGCGTCATGGTGACAATGGCGATGAGCTTCAGCTGGTTGCCGGTCAGTCCCCTTTCGGCCATCCTGTCACCTTCCCCTTTCCACGGTGAGCATCGTTACCATCCCTTCCTCCGCCAGCAGCTCCGGCTTGCCTGTCCCCGTAGCCCGCAGGATGTGCCGCCCGTTGGAAAAGACGTACCCGCCGGGGGCCAAGGCGTAGGCCAGCACCCCCTTCTGCACCACCTCCGGATTTTCCCCGCCGGGGGCCAGCCGCACCAGCTCCCAGCTCCGGGGGATGATGCCGGGGTAGGCCTCCCCCTGGCTCTGGTTTTCCTCCAGGGCCCTTTGGGCGTTGATGAGGTTGCCCTCGATGATCAGGTCCCGCTCCGGCTTCTGCTTGGCCTTGCCCCCGCCGGACCGCAGCGATTCCCCGGCGTAGCGGCGGGTAAAGAGGTCCAGCCAGCCCCCCATCGCCCTTACCACCTTGCCCGGGGCGGCGGCGATGTCGGCCAGGGTGTTCCCCTCCTGCTCCTCCCGGCGGGGGCGCCGGAGGAACCAGAGGCTGCCGTCCTCCCCCTCCTGGGGGGAGATGCAGTCCCGGCCGGGCTGGGCGTAAACCTCGGTGAGCTCCATGGTGTTGGCGTCCAGCCGGCAGATAGCCCGGGGCCCCAGCACCGGCTCCCCGCCCGGGGCCTCCCGGCCCCAGCCGGCGGAGGAAAACCAGACCTGCTGGCAGTCCCGGCTCCAGGAGGGGCCGGCTTCCACCGTCTCCCCCTGGGTGACAACGGTCAGCTCCCCCCGGGGCAGGGTGAAGAACCCCAGGTGCCGCTCCCGGCCCTCCAGCAGGGTGGTGGCAAAGGAGGCCCCGTTCCAGCAGAGGCCGGCGGTGTTCATCCCCTGGCGGTGGACGATGACCCCCTCCGGGGCGTCGGGGTTCAGGGGGTCCTTGGTGTACAGCCCCCCCACGCCCCCCAAAAAGGCGGTGTAGTAGAGGAGGCCGTCCAGCAGGGCCATCCCCCCGATGCGCACCGCCGGCTCCTGGTCCTCCGCCAGCCCGGACAGGTTGCCCATAAATAGGGCGCCGGTGCCGGAATTCTTCCACTGGTGCTGCCGCCGGATCTCCTGCATCGCCTCCCGGTACCGCTGGTACCGCTGGCTGGGCAGGGGAAAGGTTTCCCCCTCCCGGATCATGCCCATCCGCTCCCCGTTGGAAAAAAGGATCATCTCCGCCATGGCGCTCCCTCCTTTTCGCTTGCAATACCGATGATATCTGATAGCCGGTGGTTAGAGCCTATTCAGGATCTCCCGGTGCGCCGAATTGGCGGGGATTTTTTTGCCCCGCAAGGAAAAAAACCGCCGGAATACTTGCTGTATTGCAAGATTTTTTCCAGGCGCTAAGAGCCGCCTGCGGCGGTTGCGCCTGGACGCGCCTGCGGGCGCAGTAACGCAGCGGGGCGAAAAAAGACCTGCCAAGGCGGCG
>JAAWGY010000228.1 GCA_022795575.1 Angelakisella sp.
AGCAACCATCAAAATTGTCGACACCCATCTGGACGGCAGCTTTCCCAGCTGCCTTTGTCCCAAAAACTTGAAAGCCATCAAGGCTTCCTGCGTTTTTGGAGCTTCGGCAGCTGAAAAAGCTCCTCGCCCAGCTGTATGCCGCCAATTCTGATGATTGCTATAGATGTAACGGAAATCGCCCAAAAATGTATTGAGGGCACCCCCTCCATCAGCAAGGAGCCGGTTTTTCCGGACGATGCAGGCTGATCCAGGGAACGGACACCACGGATAAGTCCCTTTCGGAAAGGACCATTACCTACGATATTAGTTTCCGTGCGGTTGCTCCCGGCTCTTAGAAACTTATCGAGCTATATATCAATGTAGAAGCCCAAGGAGAATTCAATCCCGGTTATCCGTTGCTGAAACGGGGAATCTATTATTGCAGCCGGATGATTTCCCACCAGCGCAACCGGGACTTTATCAACTCCCACTACGAGAAGATCAAGAAGGTCTATTCCATCTGGATTTGCTTGAATTTGCCGGAAAGCAGGAAGAATACAATCAGACACTATCGGATGACTGAAGAAAGTTTGGTTGGCGATGTAAAAGAACCAACTGCCAACTATGACCTGCTCTCAGTCGTTATGATATGCCTGGGTGGACCAGAGGTAGAGCATTACGATGGAATTTTGAAACTCCTTCATACGCTTCTCTCTAATGAAACAAGCGAAAAGGAAAAGCAAGAGGTTTTGGAGAACGAGTTTGATATACCAATGACTCGTGAATTGGAAAGTGAGGTGTCAACCATGTGCAATTTAAGCCAAAGTATTGCGAAAAAAACCGTCAGGAAGGCCACCAGGAAGGCTTGATCGATGGAATCCTTATTTCCCTCAAAAATTTGATGAAAAATAAGGGGATACCTGTGGAAGAAGCCTTTACAACATTCGGAGTTCCTGAAGTAGATTGGCAAAAATACCGCATGATGCTTGCCGGCCAATAAAACTCAATGAAGACCGCTGCGTTCTCCTGTGGAGTGCAGCGGTTTTTCTTATCGCCTGGAAAGATACCCCAGCGGATCCTTCGGTTCTCCATCCACAATGAGCTCGATATGTAAATGAGGCCCGGTGGCCCAGCCGGTCTGCCCCACCCTGGCGATGGCCTGCCCGGCCTCCACCTCCTGCCCCTGCCGAACCAGAAGCTGGCTGCAGTGGGCGTAAAGGGTCACATATCCGCCGCCGTGGTGGACGGCAAGATGCTTCCCATAGCCGAAGCTGCCGGAATCCCGAATGAACAGCACCGTTCCGCTTTGCACGGCGCAGATCTCCGTGCCTGTACCGGCGGAAATATCCAGACCGGTATGGTTGGTGGTGCCTGTCCCAACGCCGGGATAAGGACGATTGCCAAAGTAGGAGGTAATATTCCTGGCCCAGTTGGTGCCGGGAAAGGGATTGCCGAAGCTCCTGCCCTCCAACGGGGTGTTGTCATCCTGTATCATGTCTTTAATCTCGCTGTGGGTCCCGTTGGCGGAGGCTTCATAGCCATCGCTTAACATCCCCATCTGATTCTGGTAGAGGAATCCAGCCCACTGTGTCTTGAAGGTGTCCAGCCCCAGTTTCTGCATCAGGGCGTCCTGCCCGATGTCGTAAATATCTATGTGAATCCGATAGAGGGGATCGCTCTCCTCCTTGTCGCTGTCTTCGTAGTAGGTTTCCACCCAATAGGTGTACTCGATGTTCTGCCGGACCAGCTCCCGGACGCTTTCTTCGGTAATGCGTTCCAGGTCCTGCTCGTGCCAGACGGAGGAAATGGAGATAAACCAATATTGGTCGGTGTTGCCAAAGAGTCCTTGGTGACAACAACATCATCATAGCCAGCCGAGAGACGGGCTATGATGGCGTCGGCCTCCTGCCGTGTAAGGTTGGAGAAGCTATCGTAAAGGGAGCCTACATAGGCCGCCTTTACGTTCATCTTCTGTATGGTGCTGTTCTGTACCGTAGGATATTGGAAGTTGGGATGCACGACAGAAAGGTATAGGAAAAAGGGGATAAAGACGCAGAAAAGGATGAGGTAGAAAATCGCCTTGATTATCTCTGTGAGAAAAGCCTTGGCCGCAGCCACCGCCGCGCCATGGAGACCGCCGCTCACCGCCCCCTGGAGGACGGTGGCGACAGCATGGCCCAGGCGCGCCAGGTTGGTGGCGCAGGAAATTCCCTTTTGCTGGTTCTGGCTCATTTCTCACCTTCTCTGCTATTTTTGCGGCTCTCCCGGTCTGGCCGGGCGGGTATTGCCGTTTTCAGGTTTTTTGTACTCCCAAACAGGCAGCGGATTCTTTGCCGGCCTGCCGGAAGGAGCCGCCGGTCGCTGTGAAGATTCGTGTTTGAGATTTCTCTGCACCGGATTGGAGGGAATGACCGGGGCCGCAGGAGTGACAGGCCGGGGCGGCGTGTCTGGTCGGCTGAGCGGCGTACCGCCGGGGCCTTTGGGCGTGGCCGGCGCTGGAGCCGCCGCCGGAGGATTCGATTGGACCGGCCTGGTCCCCGGAGTGGGATAGCTTGTCCCCGAAAGACTGAAATTGCTTACCCCTGTGGGCGCCCGGCTGGGCCCGTGCTGGGTCGTTCCGCTGGAAACCGCCCCCGGAATCCTTACAGGGACACCGGAAGGAACAGTAGCCGGATTCTGCGGCGATGGAGAAGAGGCCTCGGTTCCTGCCGGTTTGGGTGCAGGCCGTTCCGGCCGATTGCCGTTCGGCGCTGCGGGATGCCTCGGCGTACCAGGTGCGCCTGGAACACCGGTGGCAGGTGTATGGGTGCGTGGCCCATTCTGCACCTGGGCAGTTGTGCTGCTATTTGTCTAAGTGTTTCCAGAAGAGGCCAGGCGGGCAGAAGTACCCGCAGGTGGTTTTGCGGCCGGATCCGGGCGGGAAGGGTTGCCGGGGCTTTGGGACGTTCCGGCGTTTTTGCCATCCTTTGCCGTGACAACGCCAGATGGGACTGCGGTATTGGCACTAAGGGGCGGCGCTTTTTCTTGGCCGCTTGCCCCAGTGTTTTGCTGGGCGGCTGCCGTCGGAGGTTGTGAGGTGGGATGACCAGGCGCTCCCGGCTGTCCAGATGTGCCAGACGCTGATGGGATTTGAGGGATGGATGCGCTGCCTTTTTTGTCTGTCTGCCCAGGCGCTCTTCCGGCAGACGGCGGCGTAAACTTCCTGCCCCGACCAAGGGGTGGCCTTGTGGGCACCGGGCCCTCCTGCGCCGTTCCTTTTGACAGAGCGGCCGTTGGCTGGCCCTGGGCTGTTCCCGGGGATTCGCTGTTGCCGAAGCAGGTGCGGCCCCTGAATTGGGGGCTTTTGGCGCTGCCACGGTAGGCGGCGTGCCTCCCGTAGCTGTGGACGGGCCTGCCGTTTTGCCTGGAGCAGAGCCGCCGGTGCCGCCTCCAGCAGGTGGCGGAGAGGAAGGGGTTGGATTTGGTCTCGGAGAGGCAGAACCGCTGCTGGGCCGTTTGGTACTCCGATTGCCGGAGGAGGGCGTTTTCCCTCCCCCTGTGCGGTTGGCCGCCACCGTCTGTATCACGGTTCGGGCTGCGTGGTTCGCCATCATGGTGGGCAGGGCCATAAAGCCATGCCCCAGGGGGCTTCCCGTATGGGCGGGGTTCAGCCCCATCCGGCAGACAATATCATCAATCTTCCTGTCTACACGGACAATGGCTGTCACGAAAATCAGCCAAGGGAAGATCCCCCAGGCCGCTGGGCACCGTGCTCATGGTGGAAAGCAGCAGCTTTAGGAAAATGACATTCATCAGCATCATCACACATACTGCCGAACATCCTGCACCACCCCTTGAAAATATCCTCTGTGTTCTTACTCCTGCCCATGCCAAAGGCCAGGGGGCCAATGCGACCAAAATCACCGTGACCACATACTGTTCTCCAATCTCGAAGAAGAATTTTATCACCTGGAAAATGAGGATCCGCCCCACGATCATGGCCAGCAGCCAGGAGGAATCGATGCCAAAGGCGTTTTCATCCGGGATGATAATTTCTACCGCGTCCGGGACTTGGAACAGGTCCATAATGGCGCTGGTGAAGTTCAGCCCGATGGCGCAGATCTGGCGGCTGGCCAGCAGGAGAAAAGCGAAAACAAAGGTGCGGGGTCCCAGGGCTACTGTGTCCTCCCCCTCAAAGCCCAGGCCGGCGGCCATAGAGCGCATGGCCTGGAACACCAAGTTGCCAAGGAGGAGGGCCCATCCCATGGCGATGACGATGTTTTGTGTCTCCCTCACCACCGGGACATAGATCTCAAAATAAGCCAAATCGAGGGAGAAGATGTTCAGCAGGGAGTCCGCCATGTATTCCACTCCCTCTGAGATCAGTCCGTAGAGCCAAAGGAGCAGCCCTTTGAGAATACCGTCCAGAAACAAACGACCACCTGCCTTTCTTTGAAATGGTAAGGGCTGTTAGGGCTCCAGCGTTGCCAGCCCGTCAAACTTGGGAACGATGTAGGCGATAAAGGCCCCGATGCCGTTGATGATGGCCCAGGCGATCCAGATGCGTTTGAGCCAGTCCCAGCTCTGGTCTACCTTGTGCTGGTTGCTGGAC
>JAAWGY010000229.1 GCA_022795575.1 Angelakisella sp.
AGCGCAGGAATACTGTGTGTATTTCAAGATTTTTTGGCAAAGGCAGGCGGAAAATTTGCCGTCAAGATGCGTGCGGCGGCTATTGGTACAGCTTCTCAGGACTGCGATGTCCTTCCAGTCGCTGTTTTGCAGGTACTCGTCCGCGCTGGCAAACAGTGTCTTCATGGCGTGTTCCCTCCTTCTCTTACGCTACCGTCCGTATTCTTGCTTAGTAATAAAACTCGTCGTAATCCGTGACCGGGGGGCGCTGGCGGGGGATGTCCTCGGCCATCCCCAGGCGGGCCAGCAGCTCGTGGGCGGCGTTGTAGCCCAGGCGCTTCTGGCGGTTGTTGATGGCGGCAACCTCGATGATCATGGCCAGGTTGCGCCCCGGCTTTACCGGGATGGTGACAGAGGGGATGGGCAGGCCCAGGATGTCTGTATACTCCTCCTCCATCCCCATCCGGTCGTAGGTCTTGTTCTGGTTCCAGATCTCCAGGTTCATCAGCATATCGATGCGGCCCGTCACCTTGACGGCGCCGATGCCGAAGATGCGCCGCACATTGATGATGCCGATGCCCCGGAGCTCCAGGAAGTGGCGGATGTTGGCAGGGGAGGATCCCACCAGCGTTTTATCCGATACCCGGCGGATCTCCACCGCGTCGTCGGCGATAAGGCGGTGGCCCCGCTTTACCAGCTCGATGGCGGCCTCGCTCTTGCCCACCCCGCTGTCCCCCAGCAGCAGCACCCCTTCGCCGTACACCTCCATCAGCACCCCGTGGCGGGTGATGCGGGGGGCCAGCTCGATGTTGAGGAAGGCGGTAAGGGCGGCGGAAAAGCTGGTGGTGGCCCCCGGCGTCACCAGCACGGGGACGCTGTACTTCCTGGCCTTTTCCAGCATAATCTCGGAGGGCTGGTTGCCCCGGGACTGGATCACCGCCACCGGCTTTGCGGCCATGAATTTTTCCATCACCGCCTCCTCCTGCTCCGGGGTAAGCTGGGAGATGTAGCCCATCTCGCTTTTGCCGATAAGCTGGATGCGCTGGTTATCGAAGTAGTCAAAGAAGCCCACCAGCTGCAGGCCGGGGCGGTTGATATCCGCCGAGGAGATAAGGAGCTCCTTCTCCGACGGCGGCATATAGGCCACCTCCAGCTTCATCTCGCTGATAAGCTTGGTGAGCGTTACGGTAAACTGGATCGCCATGGTCCTCCTGCCTCCTTTTTTTCTGATTTGCTACGCAAATATTTTTACAATAAAGCCACCGATGGTGCCCATCAGCACCAGCAGCAGGCAAAGGGTGGAGAGCAGCCGGCGGACAAAGGGCCGGTTGCCGGTAAGGTCGTCGATCTTTTCGGAAAATACCGCCAGGATTATCCCGGCGAAAAGATACAAAATGTAGTGCGGCATCTTCCGCCCTTCCTTTCCGCCCCGGCGGGCCGGGGGTTGTCTCCTTTATTATAGCACACCCTGCCAGGGATTACCATATCCGGGGGAGAAAAAAGCGTGGCTTCTGTCCCACGGTCTGTAGCGGTTCAGGGCTTGCGGCGGATCTGGATGAGGCGGAAAACGTCCTCGTACAGCTCCCCCTCGTCCTCTAAGTCAATCATCAGCCACCGCTGGCCGTTCCCCTCCCTGGTTTGATGGTAGATCTGCCGCAGCTCAGCGGTGCATTGGGGCAGCGCGGCCTCCACCAGCGGCTTTTCCTTTGCCCCCACAACCACCATTACGGTAAAGTAGCCCTCCCGGGGATAGATGGTACAGAGGGTTTTCCCCGCCTTTTTGCACTTGATGTTCCAGCCTTTTTCCCAGCTACAGGAGCTGTATTCTATCCTTTCGCTGCACTGGTAGGTATCCCTGATTTGGGCGCAAAACCGCCCAAAAGCCGGATTGCCCACCACCTCGCCTACCTCCTCCATGGTGGGGCAGACGCTCCTGTCCTGTAAATCCATCATACTCTTTTCCCTCCTCCGGCTCTTCCCCCGGCCGATGGGGCAGCTGCTTCCGCCGGGCAGCTCATTCATTCGGTCAGGTTCCCCTTACGGATATTCTCCCGGATCACCTCATCCGCCACCGCAAACAGCTTTTCCGAGCCCAGCCTTGTCCTGCTCTGCCGCCGGTAGACCTGCTCCGCCGCAATGCCGTGTTCCCTCCAGTCCCCGCCGCCGTTGCTGTGGTTGAGCATCATGGGCTGGATGTTATCCAGCGCCCGGGCAAACCTGGCCTCGGGTGTCTCGCAGGCCTCGAATTCGTCAAACAGCGCCGCCAGCTCGGCCCCCTGGTCCTCCGGGAGGATGGAATAGAGCCGCTCCCTGGCGGCGGCCTCCCGGGCCGCTTGGGTCTCCAGGCCCTGGGCGTCATAGGCGTAGGTGTCCCCTGCGTCGATCTCGACGATATCGTGGACAAGGCACATCAGCATCACCCGGAGGATGTCCACCTCCTCGTTGGCGTACTCCCGGAAGAGATAGGCCATCAGGGCGATGTGCCAGGAGTGCTCGGCGTCGTTCTCCCTCCGCCCGTGGCCGGAAAGGCGGGTCTGGCGGAAAATGTTCTTTAGCTTGTCCACCTCCAGGGCAAAGGCGAACTGCTGTTCCATCCGCTGGTCCATCATCATACCTCCGCAGCGTCGTATTTTGGCCGGGCCGGATCCTCTGGCCCTTGGTTCCTAAAGCAAGGGGCTACTTGTGTTTTACTATTGGTATAATCTCTCCTGTATACTCCGATCTGTCCGGTAAAACAGCGGGTTCCGCCCGGACCGGCGGGCCCTCCGCTATTGCCATCCTTATGATAACAAAACCGCTGCCGCCATGCAAGAAATTTTCCGAGGCGGCGCCGGTTCGCCGGATGTCACCTGTAATTTACAATTTATTCACGCTTTTTTATAGGCCGTGATGTAAAATTACTGTATTATGGACAAAGGATAGAGGGTGCAGGCGTCTGTTCGGATACGTCAAACCGGAGATCCCCCAGCTGCGGGTCTGCGAGCTGGAAACCTACAAGGCGGTGTACTGCGGCCTCTGCCGGCAGCTGGGACGGTCCTTTGGGGTGCTGGCCCGGTTCACACTTAGCTACGACACCACCTTTTTGGCCCTGCTGGCCATGGGGCTGGCGGAACCGGAGCCGGAGATCGCCCCGGGGCGGTGCCCCTTCAACCCCCTGCTGCGCCGCCCCACCTGCCGGGAAAACGCCGCCCTTGCCTTTGCCGCCGATGTATCGGCGCTGACGCTCCACTGGAAGCTGCGGGACGACCTGGACGACGAGCGAGGGGCCCGGCGGCTGCTGGCCCGGGGCGGGCTGCTGCTCATCGCCGGGGCATACCGGCGGGCCGCTGCCCGCCAGCCGGCCCTGGACCAGGTGCTGTGCCGGATCACCCGGGAGCAGGCCCGGCTGGAGGCGGCGGGGTGCGCCAACGTCGACCAGGCGGCGGAACCCACCGCCCAGGGCCTTGCCGCCATCCTGGCCGCCCTCTCCCCCCAGGAGGGGCAGCGGCGGGTGCTGGAGCGGCTGGGGTATCTGCTGGGGCGGTTCGTCTACCTGGCGGACGCCCTGGACGACCTGGAGAAGGACCGGAGGGCGGGGCGGTACAACCCCTTCCTCCTTGCCGGCGGCGCGGCGGAGACCGGGCAGCTGCGGCAGCGGGCCAAGGAATCCCTTTACCTTACCGCCGGGGAGCTCCAGCGCGCCTGGCAGCTGCTGCGGGTGCGGCGCTTCTCCCCGATTCTGGAAAATATCCTCACCCTTGGGCTGATGTCCGCGGCCAACCGGCTGGCGGGCCCGGCGGGCGGGGAGAAAGGAGCTGACTGAAAGATGGCCGATCCCTATCAGGTGCTGGGGGTATCCTCCAGCGCCAGCGACGACGAGGTGAAAGCCGCCTACCGGCAGCTGGCCCGAAAGTATCACCCGGATAACTACGTGGACAATCCCCTGGCGGACCTTGCCACCGAAAAGATGCAGGAGATCAACGAAGCCTACGACGAGATCCAGCGGCGCAGAAAAGACGGCCAGGGCGGGGGGAGCTACAGGGCCCCGGGCTACGGCCCCCAGTACAGCCAGCCCTCCGGCGGCTACGGACAGCCGGCCCCCTCCCAGCTGGACGACATCCGGCGGATGATCCAGAACGGCCGCCTGCTGGAGGCGGAGGAGCTGCTGGAGGGCATCCCCCAGCAGCGGCGGGACGGGGAGTGGAACTACCTGATGGGGGTTATCTACTACTCCAAGGGGTGGCTGGACACCGCCATCAACTACTACACCGCCGCCTGCCGGCTGAGCCCCGGCAACCAGGAGTACCGGGCGGCGTACCAGCGGCTGATGCAGCAGCGCCAGTACGGCGCCTACACCACCGCCAGCGCCTGCGACAGCTGCTGCCAGACCTGCGCCACCATCTACTGCTGCTCCAGCTGCTGTAGCTGTATGGGCAGCGGCTGCTAAGAGCCTATTCAAGATCTCCCGGTGCGCCGAATTGGCAGGGATTTTTACGTCCTGCAAGGCAAAAAACCGCAGGAATACTTGCTGTATTGCAAGGTTTTTTAACGCCGC
>JAAWGY010000230.1 GCA_022795575.1 Angelakisella sp.
TCCAGGGCGTAGCCCTGGTCGCTCTTTGGTTACTTTCTGGCGAACCAGAAAGTGACCCCCCGCCGGGGAGGCGGTCAAGGAATATACATCTTCAGTTACGCACCAGCCTAAGAAAGGCCACCAAACCCACACCCACACAAAGACAGAAGACACCGTACGCAAAAGGACAGCTAAGCTGCGAACGGACAGGCTTTTAGGCCGGTGGTCCCAAAATGCGCCCGCTTACAGCGCCTGCGGCGCGCAGCGGGCTGTTTTGGGGAGAAAGGCCCTACCCCTAACCCCGGCCGCGGTTTGCGCTTCCCCGCCAGCAGGGCAACAAACCGCAATAGCCCCCATCCTCACCCAAACGCCGCTGTAAAAAACCGCGGCCTGACGGCCTATAACAGAACGGCAGGGCCTGTGCCAAAAACACAAGCCCTGCCTATGTTATAGTCGTCCTGGGGAGTTTCGCTCCTGCGGGAGCGACCAGGGCGCTGCCCTGGACCTGCAAGCCTTTGAAAAGGCTTGACCCAAACTTTAGCGCCCTTCGGGCATGGTGGCGGCAGGCCCTGCAACAATCCCACAGCCCCCTTGTCAAAAGCCGTCGTTTGCACTACAATAGGTCTATATCCCGTAAACAGGAGGCTATCACCATGAGATCATTCCCGCGGCTCCTCGCCGCCTTCCTTGCCATCGCCCTGCTGCTTGCCGCCTGCGGCACCCCCCCGGCCTCTACCCCCCCGGAGCCGCCCCCTATCCCATCCTCCACCGAAGCACCCCCGCCCCCGGAGCCGGACCGCGCCGTCCTCATCGCCGCCGGCGATAACCTGATTCACGACGCCATCTACCTCCAGGCCCAGCGCCGCGCTGCCAATGGCGGCTACGACTTCGCCCCACCCTATCAGCACATCGCCCCCATCGTCGCCGAAGCCGACTTCGCCTTCATCAACCAGGAAACTATCCTGGCCGGAGACGAGCTCCCCCTCTCCAGCTACCCCGCCTTCTGCTCCCCCACCCAGCTGGGCAAGCACCTGATGAGCCTGGGCTTCAACCTCTTCGCCACCGCCAACAACCATTCCCTGGATATGGGCGTCCGGGGCATCCAGGCCGCCGGGGCCTTCTGGGACCAGCAGCAGGATGTGGCAGTGGCCGGCTGCTACCGTACCCCGGAGGAGCGGGACGCCATCCCCCTCCTTACCCGCAATAACATCACCGTGGCCCTCATCGCCGCCACCGAGCACACCAACGGCATCCCCCAGCCCGCCGACGAAAACTTCGGCGTCCCCCTCATCGGGGAAAATCTGGACCAGATCCTGGAAAAGCTCAACCGGGCCTCCCAAATGGCGGACCTGGTCGTCCTCAGCCTCCACTGGGGCATCGAGGGCTCCGATACCCCCACCGACGCCCAGCGGGAGCTGGCCCAGCAGCTGGCCGAGGCCGGGGCGGATATCATCCTGGGCCACCACTCCCATGTCCTGCAAAGCGGCGAGTTTATCGAAACCAGCCGGGGCAGCTGCTATGTCATCTACTCCCTGGGCAACTTTATCTCCGCCCAGCGGGGGGCCAACAACATGGCCGCCGGCATCCTCCGGCTGGAGCTGGAAAAGGACCCCGGCGCGGACCGCGCCCATATCACCGGCGCGTCCTTTATCCCCACCGTCACCCATTACGGCCCCGGTTACGAGGAGATCTGCATCTACCCCCTGTCCCAGTACACCCCGGAGCTGGCCGCCGCCCACGGCGTGCGGCAGTACTTCCCCGGCTTTGGCATGGACTACCTGGAGAAGGAGTTTGCCGCCCGCTCCTATGATGGCCGGGTGGAGACGGCGGAATTCCAACAGATGACGGCTTCTGCCATTGCCGCTTGATGTTGCACAGCAAACCACCCCCGCTACAGTGGGGGTGGTTTTGTGGTGGTATGGTTCCGGCTCCGTCCCGGTGCCGGTGTAAAAGCCTGTTCAGAATCTCCCGGTACGCCGCCTTGGCAGGCCCTTTCCCGCCCTGCGGTGTTACTACGCCCGCAAGCGCGTACAGGCGCAACCGCCAAAGGCGGCGCTTGGGCCTTGGGTGCACTGGCAGAAACGGGCCTGTATCAGGCGGCTGTGAATGCAGGCGCTACGACTTATCCCCGGAGCGGAAGAGCAGCGCCGCCAGCAGGCCGAAGAATATCGCCGCCGCAATCCCCGCCGCCGAGGCGGTAAGCCCCCCGGAGAGCACCCCCAGCAGCCCCTTTTCCCCGATGGCCTCCCGGGTTCCCTTGGCCAGCAGCGCCCCAAAGCCGGATAGCGGCACCGTCGCCCCCGCTCCGGCAAAGTCGATGATGGGCTGGTACACCCCCAGCCCCCCTAAAATCACCCCAGCCACCACATAGGCGACCAGGATGCGGGCCGGCGTCAGCTTGGTGTAATCGATAAACACCTGGCCCACCGCGCAAAAGGCCCCGCCTACCAAAAATGCCTTCAGATATGGGATGAGAAGCTCCATTGCTTGCAGCCTCCTTTGTGATTTGGTCCGGGGACCCTTGCCCCCAAAATTGCCGCCGTCATCCTGCCTGCCCCCCGCCGGGGCCCGGCTCCCCGCTTAACCACACCAGGTGGGCGATGCCGGGGATCGACTCCCCCTGCTGTACCGCGGTGGGTGACATCAGCGCCCCGGTGGCGATAAACAGCACGTTGCGCAGCGCCCCCTGGCGGAGCTCCGGCAGGATGTGGCTACAGAGCACCGTGGCCGAGCAGCCGCAGCCGGAGCCCCCCGCCTCCACCTGCTGCCGCTCCCGGTCGTAGATCATCAGGCCGCAGTCGTTGTGCTGCCCCGCAATGGAGATTCCCTCCCCCGCCAGCAGCTCCAGCAGCAGGGTGCTTCCCACCTGCCCCAGGTCCCCTGTGGCGATCAGGTCGAAATCCTCCGGCTGCTTCCCGGTATCCCGGAAAAACCGCGCAATGGTATCCGACGCCGCCGGGGCCATGGCCGCCCCCATGTTGTTGGCGTCGGTGATGCCCATGTCCTTCATCCGGCCGATGGTGACGCCCCGCACAAAGGGGGGCTGCTTCCCCTTGCCCACAATCGCTGCCCCGGAGCCCGTCACCGTCCACTGGGAGGTGGGAGTCCGCTGCCCCCCGTACTCCAGGGGAAAGCGGAACTGGCGCTCCGCCGAGCAGAAGTGGGAGGAGGTGGCCGCCGCCGCCCGCTCCCCAAATCCCCCCTCCACAAAGAGGGAGGCCATGGCCAGCCCCTCCGCCATGGTGGAGCAGGCCCCGAACAGCCCCACAAAGGGCACCCCCAGGTCCCGGATGCTGTAGGTGGAGCTGATGCACTGGTTCAGCAGGTCCCCGGCGAAGATGAAATGCAGGTCCTCCGGGGTAAAGCCCCCCTTCTCCAGGGCGATGCCCACCGCCTCCTTTTGGAGGCGGCACTCCGCCTTCTCCCAGGTATCCTCCCCCAGCATACTGTCCTCCCAAAGGCGGTCCAGGGCGTTGCCCAGGGGGCCCTCCCCCTCTTTTTTGGTCCCCACCGCCCCAAAGGAGAGGACCGAGGGGCTGTTCTCCAGCAGCAGTGTTCCGCTGCCCAGTCGTTTGGCCATATCAAACCCCTCCCATCAAAAACAGGATGACGCCGTAAATTACCGCCGCCACCGTGCCGTAGACGATCACCGGCCCCGCGATGATGAACATTTTGGCCCCCAGGCCCAGGATCAGCCCCTCGCTTTTGAACTCGATGGCGGGGCTCACCACCGCGTTGGCAAAGCCGGTGATGGGTACCAGTGTCCCCGCGCCGCCGAATTTGGCAATCTTATCATAGATCCGCAGCCCGGTAAGCAGGGCGGAGAGGAGCACCAGCGTTACCGAGGTCCAGGCGGCAGCCTCGTCCTTGGCCATCCCCTGGCGCAAAAAGGCTTCGGTCAGCAGCTGCCCCAGGGTGCAGATCAGCCCCCCGATGAGGAAGGCCAGGGGGATGTTGCGCCAGCTTTTGGTGTTGGGGCTGGCGTCCTTGGTCATTCGGTCATAGTCCTTGGGTGTAAGGCCCACAGCGATTTCATCCTTTCCCGGGGCCTGCTTTGGAGGTACTGCTTTCCCTCCAGAACAGGCCCAAAATCGTTTCTGTCCTATTTTGTCCAGCCCTGCGAAGGCTATACGTTGTGTATTTTTTGGCCCTGTGATTTGCACTTTCCACTGTTTCCACAGGGTTTTCAACAATGGCTGTTGAAAGGCGTTGAAAACCACCTGTCCCACAGGTTGTGCCCGCCGGGGCTTCCCGGCCGCAGGTCCAGGGCCGCGGAGGCCCTGGTCGCTCCCGCAGGAGCGAAACTCCCCAGGACGACTATAACATAGGCAGGGCTTGTGTTTTTGGCACAGGCCCTGCCGTTCTATTGCAGGCCGTCAGGCCGCGGTTTTGTGCAGCGGCTTTTGGGTGAGGATGGGGGCTATTGCGGGTTGGTAGCCGCCTGACGGGGAAGCGCAAACCGCGGCCGGGGTTAGGGGTAGCCGCTTTCTCCCCAAAACAGCCCGCCGCG
>JAAWGY010000231.1 GCA_022795575.1 Angelakisella sp.
CTGGGGAGTTTCGCTCCTGCGGGAGCGACCAGGGCCTGCGCGGCCCTGGACCTGCGGCCCGGTGGCCCGGGCGGGCACAACCTGTGGGACAGGCTGCTGTTTTTCTCTCAGGCTTACTCCTTAGTTACACCTCGTACCAGCGGATTTCGTTGGGCGCCAGCTCCAGCCGGAAGCTGGAACCATCCCCCCGCCAAACCGTGGTGCCCTGGGGCTCATAGGTGTTGTTCACCACACAGTAACGCCCCTGCTCCGGATAAGCGTGTACATCCACGCAGCAGTTATCAGAGAACCACCGCGCAAGCCTGCCCTCCCCATGGGCCGCCCACAGAATGGCCCTGTGCAGCAGCCGGCTGTTCCGGAAAGAATAAGGCAACCCGGAAAGATAAACCCCCCGGCCAGCGCCAAAAGCGTTTACCGCCAGCTGTACCTCCTTGTCCCGCTGCACCAGCACCTGGGCCCCCTCCAGGGCGTAAATGCCCTTCTTCCCCTCGCCAAAATCAATCTCGCCCTCCCGGTCTGTCAGAATGAAGTGCTCCGGGTGCTCCTCCCAGTTGTACTTGTCGTACCCCAGGGTAAAGCCGGTCTCCTTTTCCACCCCCAATACCTGGGCCAGCTGGAGATACCGCCCCTGGTACTGGTGCCCCGCAGGCTCCCCTACCCCGATAAAGCCGCCGCCGTTCCAGACAAACCGCTTTACCGCGGCAGAAACCGCCGGATCCTCCCAAACGCTGCCCCCGGTGTGGGCAGTGTCCCCGTCCCCGATGTTCAGCACCACATCCACCCCGTCCAGGGCGTCGGGGTCTGCCTTCAGGTCGTCAAAGCTGATAAACCGCACGTCAAAGGGCGCGCCGGAAAGAGCCTCGATCACCCCGGCATAGGAATAGTTTTGCTTTTGGTAGAGGGCGTGGTGAACCATGTGGCAGCCCCAGGAGCGGGCCCTGCCCCAGCAGTTGAGCACCGCCACCGTCCCGGCGCAGTAGGGCTTGCCCCCGGCGATGTTGCCGTACAGCTCCCGGAATTCCTTGCAGACCGCCTCTACGTAGTCGATAAACGCCGGGAATTCACAGGCCAGCTTGAGGTAGCCGCCGTAGCCGATGCGGTCGATGGGCTTGCGGAGGATGGCCCGGCGGGCGGTGATCCAGTTTTCCCGGGCCTCCCCCACCGGGTCGCCGCCGGGGTGGAAGGTATCCGGGAAGAAGTAGGGCAAAAAGCGCCCCTCGGTGTACCTTACCCCGGGGATGTCCGAGATAAGCCGCAGGGTGGAACCGTTGCCCACGCTCCCCACCACCGCGTCCAGGCCGATGGTCTTAAACTCTTCCAGAAAGGGCTCGGTGCCAATCCAGTGGTCCCCCAGGAACATCATGGCCTCCTTGCCCAGCTCGTGGGTGATGTCCACCATCTCCTTTGCCAAGGCGGCCACCTCCCGGCGCTGGAAGGCCATAAAGTCCTTAAACTCCTTGGTGGGCACCCGGTACTGGTTGTTGTAGTACCCCTGGTCGATGATAAACTCCGGCCGGAATTGGTAGCCCGCCTCCCTCTCGAATTGCTCCAGGATGTAGGGGGAAACCGAGGCGGAGTAGCCGTACCAGTCCACATACTTTTCCCGCTTCAGCTCGTCAAAGATCAGGGTAAACTGGTGGAAGAAGGTGGTGTACCGGATGACGTCCACGTGGGGGTGGTCGGCAATGAACCTCCGCAGCCGCTCCATGGTGAATTTGCGGGTTTTGGGCTGGCGGACGTCAAAGGTGATCTGGTGCTCGAAGTTTTCCCAGCCGTTGGTGACGGCGTTGTACATATGGACCGGGTCCCAAATCAGGTAGGCCAGGAAGCTGACGGTGTAGTCGTGGAAGTCCTCCGGGGCGGGGATGACCACAGCCCCGGCCTCGGGGCGGTAGTCCCAGCGGTCCGGGGGGAGGGGCTCCCCGGTGGTGCGGTCCATCACCTCCCACCAGCGCTTGACGTCATCCCGGCAGTTCACCTGTAGCAGCTCGTCGCTGACGCCCTGTAGCAGGGGGATGGTCAGCTCCCCCCCGGCGGCGGTGTAAAAGCCGGTCATGATGTAGCACTGCTGGACCTCCTCGGGGTTGGCCTTGGCCCAGGCGTTATCCTTGCGGGTGGTGTAGTAGGTGGAGTAGACCTTGGCGTCCACCCCCTTCAGGGCGTCCGGGTAGTCGGTGCCGTCGCAGTCCCGGATGGCGTCGGCGCCCCAGCGCTCCAAAAGGGCCAGCGTCTGCGGCACCACGTCCAAATCGGTGGGAATCGTTACCCGGCCCTTGCTTTCTGTTTGGCTCATAGCTTTTATTCTCCTAACGCTCAAAGGGTTTGTTGTAGATCATCAGCGCCGCCAGCAGCAGCACCACCCCGGCCACCATCAGCCCCAGGCCGGGCAGCTGCCCCTTTAAGGTCCAGCCAAAAATCACCAGCGCCAGCCCCAAAAAGAAAAAGATGGTGATGAGCAGCGCCCGCAGGGTCATATGCTCTTTCCAAAAGTTCATGGTATCATCCTTTCAGGCCGCCCACGGTCATCCCCTGGGTCAGCTTCTTCTGCACACACATATACAGGATCAGGGTGGGCAGCATCACCAGCACCAGCCCGGCGTACAGGATGCCGTACTCCGCCGAGGACTGCTGGGCCTGCATCAGGTTCAGCAGCCCCACCGGCAGCGTCTTCTGGCCGGTGGCGCTGCTCATCAGCGTCATCGAGATGATGTACTCGTTCCAGAAGGAGAGGAAGTTAAAGAGGATGATGGTGATGATCGAGGGCTGGGCCATGGGGAAGATGATGCGGACCATGGCCTGGCTGTAGGTGGCGCCGTCGATGTAGGCGGCCTCCTCAAAGTCGTGGGGCAGGGTGGAAAAATAGCCGGAAAGCAGGTAGATGGTAAAGGGCAGGGCGGTGGAGGCGTACACCACCGCCAGCACAAACAGGTTGTTGAGCAAAAAGCCGCTGCCCACCGCCTTTTTGAGGAAGGCGTCCCCGTCCCGGAGCATCAGGAAGATAGGCACCACGATGTAGTTGACGTTGATGAAGAGCCCCGCCATAAAGCAGGTGTTGAGGAAGCCCCGCCCCCGGAAGTGGAACCGGGACAGGCAGTAGGCGGCGGGCAGCGCCACCACCAGCAGCAGCGCCAGGGAAAGCGCCGTTACAATCACCGAGTTCAGCATATAGCTGCCCATGCTGGCGGCGTTCCAGGCATCCACAAAGTTCTGCCAGTAAAAGCCGGCGGGCAGGGCCCAGGGGTTGCCGTAAAACTCGCTGTTCTGCTTAATGGATGCCAGAAACACCCAGGCCACCGGCACAATGATCACCACCGCCAGGGTGATGAGCACCACGTAGATAAAGAGCTTGTACAGGGTCTCGGCAGAGAGGCCCTTTTTTGTGTTTGTCATTGGGCAGCCTCCTTACATTTCCAGGACTTCCCGCCGCGTCACCCAGTTTACCAGGGCGGAGAGCAGGAAGGAGAAGAGGAAGATTACCACGCCCGCCGCCATGGAATAGCCGTAGAGCCCGGCGTCCTTTTGGGCGTACATAAAGCTGAGGCCCACGTCGGCCATCCCCTTGGCCACCATGGCCTTGACAAAGAGGAAGGCCATATTGATGGTGGAGATGATGAAGAAGGTAAGGGTGGTGCGGATGTTGGTCCAGATCAGGGGGAGTGTCAGCTGGAAGAATTGGGTCAGCCGCCCGGCGCCGTCCAGCCCCGCGCTCTCGTAGAGGGTGACGGGGACGGCGGCCATCGACGCCATGTACATCACCATGTAGTAGCCGATGGCCTGCCAGACCATGGCGATGATGATGCTGACGATCACCATAGGCTGGTCCTTCCACAGCACCATTACCGTCTGGCCGGAGAGGAGGGAGAGAATGCTGTTGAGCATCCCGTTTTCCGGCTTATAGATGGCGGAAAAGATACCGGCGATTACCACCACCGAAAGGATGTTGGGGATGTAAAAGATGATGCGGAAGAGGTTTTGCCCCCGGATCTTCTCCCGGGTGAGGATGGCCGCGAAGACGATGGCGAAAAAGAAGGTGATAATGGTGACGGTGACGATGAGGAGGATGGTGTTCTGCATTGAGGTGATAAACTTGGCGTCCTTCATCAGCGCCTGGAAGTTGGCCAGCCCCACAAAGGTTTCCTTGGGGGAGTAGGCCCCCCGCTCAAACAGGGACATCCGGAAGACGTTGAGGGTGGGCAGGATCATAAAGATCAGGTAGAGGAGCACCGCCGGGGCGACACACAGGACCAAAAAACGGCTGCGGTTTTTGCTGGGGCGCATGGGATCACTCCTTTCGCGGATGGCGGGGGAAAAGAACAGGCGGCGGCGAGCAGTCACTACTCGCCGCCGCCCACGGTCTTTTGGAGCCTATCGATTTGGCGTAAGAACCTGTTTAGTATCTATCAAACCGTCCTGGAATGCGCTATAATAGCAGAGCAGGAAGGGGCGGAGGCAGATGAGAAAAAGCTATCCGAGTGAC
>JAAWGY010000232.1 GCA_022795575.1 Angelakisella sp.
GGGATGGTGCGGGTGGGGATCACCTTGATGTCCCGGCTCTTGCAGAGCTTGGCGGCCTGCTCGGCGGCCATGATGATGTTCTTGTTGTTGGGCAGCACAAAGACGGTCTGGCAGGGGGTGGCCTCGGCGGCACGGAGGATGTCGTCGGTGGAGGGGTTCATGGTCTGGCCCCCGCTGACCACCTGATGCACCCCCAGGTCCAGGAAGAGCTGCCGCACACCCTCCCCGGCGGCGATGGCCACAAAGCCGTTGGGCTGGTCCGGGTCCACCGCCACCTTGTTCTGGGACCGGGCCTCGGCGGCCTTCTTCTTCACGTCGTGCTGCAGCCACATATTCTCGATTTTGATCTTATCCAGCATCCCGAATTCCAGCGCCTTCTGGAGGGCCTTGCCGGGCTGGTCGGTGTGGACGTGGCACTTGATGAGCTCCTCGTCATCCACCACCACGGCGCTGTCCCCGATGGACTCCAGGTAGGCCCGGAGCTTGAGGCTGTCGGCGCCCTTGTCCTCCTTCAGGACGATAAACTCGGTGCAGTAGGGATAGGTGAGGTCCTCCAGCTCCGCCTCCCCGGCGGCGTCGGTGACGGCATGGACCGCCTCGCCGGCCTGGGCGGGGGCCTCGTTGGAGGGGACGATCCCCTCCCCCCGGAAGACGGCCTGCATCCCCTGGTAGATGAGCAGCAGCCCCTGGCCGCCGGCGTCCACCACCCCGGCCTTCTTCAGCACCGGCAGCAGCTCCGGGGTTTTTTGCAGGGCGGCGCCGGCCTCCTCCACCACGATATCCCAAAGCTGGGCGGTGGTCATCTCCTCGGCAAGCCTGGCGCGGGCGGCCTCGGCGGAGAGGCGGGCCACCGTCAGCATGGTGCCCTCGGTGGGCTTCATCACCGCCTTGTAGGCGGCCTTGACGCCGATCTCCAGCGCCTCCACCAAATCGGCGGCAGCGGCGGTCTCCTTGCCCTTTAGGCCCTTGGAAAAGCCCCGGAAGAGCAGCGAGGTGATAACCCCGGAGTTGCCCCGGGCCCCCCGGAGCAGCGCCCCGGCGGCGGTGTGGGCCACGTCGTAGAGGCCGGCGGAATCCGGCATCCCCGCCAGCTCCTGGGCGGCGGCGCCGATGGTCATGCTCATATTGGTGCCGGTATCCCCGTCCGGCACCGGGAAGACGTTGAGGGAGTCCACCCGCTGCCGGCTGTTCCCCAAATTGTTGGCTGCGGAGATCATGGCGTCCCGCAGAATTTGACCTGTGATCACAATGCTACGCTCCTTTCGGAGAGGCCCCGGGCCTTCTCCAATCCCTATTATCGTATCCTGGGTGCAGAGACTACCCCTTTACTGGGCCTTCATGGAATCGACGTAGACGTTAACCTTGGCAACCGGGAAGCCGGTGCTCTCCTCCACCGTGTAGCGGACCTTATGGATGATGCTGCGGACGATGGCGGAGATGTTCACCCCATAGGTGACAGCGATGTGGATATCCACAGTGAGCCCGCCGTTGACGCTGCGCACCCGGACGCCCTTGTCCTGGGGCTCCCGGCGCAGCAGACGGGAGCGGACGCTCTGGTAGGGGGAGCTCAGCATCCCCGCCACCCCATAGCATTCGCTGGCGGCGCGGCCGATGAGGTTGGCGAAGTACTCCTGGGAGATCTCTACCCGGCCCAAATTGGTTTCAAAACGGATCATATCCAGTTCCTCCTTACGATAACGCCGGCAGGCAGCAGCCCTCCGGCTTTTAAGGCCCCTCTGTGGGGCTCCCGGCAGAGGCGGGGCCTCCCCCATGGTTCCTAAAATTACCATTCTCCTATATTATAAAAAATATCCTGCTCGGTTGCAACTATATTTGCAGAAAAATCCGGGGAAAAGGCCACGATGCCCCGGCGGTAGAGCAGCGGTATCATGGGCATGGTCCGCCGCAGGGCGGAATCCAGGGCGGAAAGCTCGGCCTCCCCGGCCTTCACCTGGCGGTAGATCTCCAGCAGCTCCGGGTCCCGGACGCAGCCGGGGCCCACCGTCTCGCTGGGGGCAATCAGGGGGGTGAGATCCAGGTTCCAGGGGATCCGCAGCTCCCCCAGGTAGAGGTCGTAGTCCCCCATGGCAATCCGCTGGCTGTACTCCTCAAAGGGGGCCTCCTCCACCACCACCTGGATCCCCGCCCCGGCCAGGTCCTGGGCGATGAGGGCGGCGGCCTCCAGCCGGTGGGGGCTGCCGCTGTTGACCAAAAGCCGCACCGTAAAGCGCCGCCGCTGGTAGGTGCGCCAGCCCTCGGCGTCCCGTTCCCCGTAGCCCAGGGCGTCCAGCAGCTCCTCCTGGGGGTCCGGCTCCGGGTCCTCCTCCCCGGCGGCAGCCATGCTAAAGGACTGCTTGATGGGGGAATAGGCCGGGGCGGCAAAGCCAAGGTAGGCCCGGCGGGCCAGGGCGTCCCGGTCGATGATGCCGGAGAAGGCGGCGCGCAGCTCGGCGGGCCAGCCCCGGCGCTGGCTGTTCACCCCCAGGTAGACCAGGTTGCTGAGCACCACCTGCCGGCGGCTCAGCCCCAGGGAGAGGTCGGCGGTGCCCCGCAGGTCGGAATAAAAGAGGTCCAGCTCCCCGGCAAGGACAGCCGCCCCCTGGTCCGCCAGGGGGCCGGCGTCTATCAGGCGGACGGCGCGGAGGTTCTGTACCGGGGTGTGGTAGCTCCCGCTGCGGGACATGGCGGTGCCGGAGTCATCCAGCACAAACCGCCCGCCCCCCAGGGGCAAGGGCTCCTCCCCGGTGCCCTCCCCCACAACAGGGAAGCAGAGGCTGCGGGGAAAATACTGGTCCGGGGCCGCCAGGGTAAACACAATGGTGTACCGGTCGGGGGTAGCCACCTCCGCCACCCCGGCAAGCTGGGCGGCAAAGCGGGGTGAGGCCTGGGCCAGCTGGAGGGAATAGGCGGCGTCCTGGGCCGTCACCGGGGAGCCGTCGGAAAACCGGGCGTCGGTGCGGATCCGGACGATGCAGGAGGCACCCTCCATCGTCACCTCCTGGGCCAGGCGGTTTTGGGGCGCGCCCACCATATCCAGGGCCACCAGGGTATCGTAGAGGAGGCCGGCGGCGTAGTAGTTCTGGATGGACTGGCAGGTAAAGGGATTCAGTCCGTCGGCGGGGTCCCAGGGGATACGGAGGGTGTGGAGGGGGGCGTCCTCCGGCGGGACAGCGGCGGGGAGGGAGCCGGGGTCCTCTTCGGGCCGGGGTTCCCCCGCCGGGGCGCAGGCGGCCAGCAGCAGGAGCAGCGCGGCGGCCAGGGCCAGCAGCCGGGCAGTCAGGGCAGGGATAGGGATCCCCTCCTTTCGTTATTCATCCACTTTGATCCGCTGGATGGCGGTGGTGTGGAAGGTGCCGGGGTCGATATCCAGCACCACCCCGGAGAGGCGGCAGGGGCCGGGGTCGGTGGTCATCCGGAAGTGGAGCTTGGTACGGAAGCGGCGGATGGCGGGCTGGGGCTTGGCCCCCAGGCTGGAGTGGAAGGCGCCGCACATCCCGGCATCGGTAATATAACCTGTGCCGCCGGGGAGGATCCGCTCGTCGGCGGTTTGGACGTGGGTATGGGTACCGATCACGGCGGAGACCTTGCCGTCAAAGTCCCAGGCCAGGCAGAATTTTTCGCTGGTGGCTTCTGCGTGGAAATCCACCAGGACAATCCCGGGGGGGAGTTGGGGGAGGATGCGGTCCAGGGCGGGGAAGGGGCTCTCGTAGGCGCAATCCATATAAACGGTACCGCAGAGGTTGACCACCGAGACGGGGGGGAGGCCGGGCTTATCGTAGACGCACCAGCCCCGGCCGGGGGCCTCCGAGGAAAAGTTGGCGGGGCGGAGGATAAAGGGCTCCTCCTCCAAAAAGGGGTAGATCTCCTTCCGGCGGAGGGCGTGGTTGCCCAGGGTGATGACGCCGGCCCCTGCGGCGAAGATGCTTTTGGCCACGGAGGGGAGGATACCGTTGCCCTCGGCGGCGTTTTCGCCGTTGACCACGGTGAGGTCGGGGTTCAGCTGCCGCCGGAGGGAGGGGAGCTGCTCCTCCAAAAAGCGGGTGCCATTGCCGCCGGTCACATCGCCGATGAATAAAATGCGCACAAAGGGTCCCTCCTTGCTGTCGGTTGGAATCGTCCTGATTAGTATACACGATTTGGGGGGAGAAATAAAGCATAATGTATGAAAGGTTGGGGGAGATCGCATAGCTTGGCCCACAGGTTGAGCCCGCCCGGGCTACCGGGCCGCAGGTCCAGGGCCGCGCAGGCCCTGGTCGCTCCCGCAGGAGCGAAACTCCCCAGGACGGCTATAACATAGGCAGGGCTTGTGTTTTTGGCACGAGCCCTGCCGTTTTATTGTAGGCCGTCAGGCCGCGGTTCTTATCGGCGGCTTTTGGGTGGGGATGGGGGCTATTGCGGTTATGTAGCCGCCTGGCGGGGAAGCGCAAACCGCGGCCGGGGTTAGGAGTAGCCGCTTTCTCCCCAAAACAG
>JAAWGY010000233.1 GCA_022795575.1 Angelakisella sp.
CGCAGCAATACTTGGTGTATTGCAAGGTTTTTTAACGCGGCAGGGCGGGAAAAGACCTGGCCTGACGGCGTCAGACGGTTGTGAATACAGGTTCTTACAAACACATCAGCTGGTGGCAAACATATGCTTTTTGTTGGCCCCGTTTACCATCATCACCAGCCCCAGGCTGATGTAGACCGAGAGCACCGACGTTCCGCCATAGGAGAGAAAGGGCAGCGTCACCCCGATCACCGGCAGCACCATCAGGCACATCCCGATGTTGACGATGATCTGGAAGGCCAGCATGGCAAAAACGCCGGTACAGATGTACTTGCCCACGTAGCTCCGGCTCACCGCCCCGGTCCACAAAATCCGCATACAGAGGAAGGAGAGGGCCGCTACCACCACCATACAGCCCACAAAGCCCAGGGATTCCCCGATAAAGGTAAAGATAAAGTCGTTGTAGATCTCCGGGACGTAGTTGTGGTTTTCCGCAAACAGGCCGATGCCGAAGATCTGGCCGGAGCCCAGGGAGTCCAGCCCCTCCAGCTGCTGGAAGGCCAGGTCCTCGAATTCCTGGGGGTGGAAGATGCCCAGGATGCGCTCCTTGTGGAAGTCCGCCAAAAGGTAGTTCCAGGCGATGGGCACCGAGACCACCGCCGCCGCCGCCGCCCCCAGGATGATCTTGCGGGAGAGCCCCGCCACAAAAAGCATGGCCGCCACAATGGCCACCATCACCAGCGCCACCCCGGTATCCCGCTGGAGCATCACCGCCCCCACCCCGATGCCGGCGTTGAGCAGCACCGGGATTAGGAAGCGGGGGTGGTTCAGGTCCTCCCGCACCTGGGCCAGGTGCCAGGCAAAGGCCAGGATAAAGGCAAACTTCCAAAGCTCGCTGGGCTGGAAGCCGGTAAGGCCGGGGACCTTTAGCCAGCTGCGGTTGTTGGAGCCCTCCCGCACCTCCCCAAAATAGGCGGTGTACACCATCAGCAGGCCGGTAAGGGGGTAGTAGATCCGCCACAGCCCCGCCAGACTCTCGTAATCAAAAAAGGCCACCATCACCACCACGGCACAGAGCCCCAGGCCGGTGGCTATGGCCTGGACCTGATAGGGCCGGTCCTTGCAGTACCCGGCGATGTGGATGGCGTAGATGCACAGCACGCTGAGGGAGGAGAGGCAGAGGGCGATAAACAGGCTAAGCCTGTCCGCCCGCTGCCGGAAGCGCCTCCAAAACCCGGTCAGCCAGCCGGTCATAAGCAGTCCCCCTTTCGGTGGTCAAAAACGGTTTGCGTCAGCGGCGGCAGAGGGGTGCCCCCGCCCGCCGGGCCTGTCCGGTTACAGGGCCTGGTCCAGGTCCCAAAGGATGTCGTCGATGTGCTCGGTGCCCACCGAGAGGCGGATGGTGTTGGGGCCGATCCCCGCCGCCGCCTGCTCCGCCGGGCTCAGCTGGGCGTGGGTGGTGGTGGCCGGGTGGATCACCAGGCTTTTGACGTCCGCCACGTTGGCCAGCTGGGAGAAGATCTTCAGCCGGTCGCAGAAGGCCATGGCCTCCTCCGCTCCGCCCCGGAGGTTGAAGGTGAAGATGGACCCCGCCCCCTTGGGGAAGTACCGGTCGTACAGCTCCTTGCAGCCGCATTCCGGCAGGCTGGGGTGGCTCACCGATTCCACCTTGGGGTGCCGCCGCAAAAAGTCCACCACCCCAAGGGCGTTTTGGACGTGGCGTTCCACCCGCAGCGAAAGGGTTTCCAGCCCCTGCATCAGCAGGAAGGAGTTAAAGGGGGAGGGGCAGGCCCCCAAATCCCGGAGCAGGATTCCCTGGGCCCGGGACAGATATGCCGCCGCCCCCGCCACCTCCACATAGCTTTTGCCGTGGAAGGCCGGATCCGGCTGGGTAAGGCAGGGGAATTTGCCGCTCTTCTCCCAGTCCATCCGGCCCCCGTCCACCAGCACCCCACCAACGGTGGTGCCGTGGCCCCCCATAAACTTGGTGGCGGAATGGACCACGATATCCGCCCCGTGCTCGATGGGCCGCAGCAGGCAGGGGGTGGCAAAGGTGTTATCCACCATCAGGGGGATGCCGTGGCGGTGGGCGGCGTCCGCCGCCGCCTCCAGGTCGGTGACGGTGCAGTTGGGGTTGCCCATGGTTTCGGCAAAGATCAGGCGGGTATCCTCCCGGATGGCCTCCTCAAAGGCGCCGGGCTTTGCCGGATCGATAAAGGTGCAGCGGATGCCGTAGCCCGGCAGGGTGCGGGCCAGCACGTTGTAGCTGCCGCCGTAGATGTTGGCCGCCGAGACGATGTGGTCCCCCGCCTTCAGCAGGCTGAGGATGCCGCAGGCGATGGCCGAAGCCCCGCTGGCGGTGGCCAGCGCCCCCACGCCCCCCTCCATGGCGTTTACCCGGGCGGCAAAGGCCTCGTTGGTGGGGTTCATAATCCGGGTGTAGGTGTACCCCTCCCGGGTGTGGGCGAACATCTCCGCCGCCTCCCGGGCGCCGGGGAAGACAAAGGAGGAGCTTTGGTAGATGGGCGTCACCCGGGCCCCGGTGGCGGGGTCGGGGGATTCCTGCCCGGCGTGGAGCTGGATGGTCTCGAATCTCAGGGGATGTCCGGCGATTTCCATGGCAGTCGCTTCCTTTCGGTAACTTACGGGCGGGGATATGGCCCGAGTTTTTTGGGGAATTGTGGTAAAATCGGGTTGTTTTTTCCAGGAAGATACGGTATAATGGTCCCGAGGCATCAAAAAATGGTGCAAGCAGGAGCGGAGTGCTGGAACCACCCCGCCCCCTGTCTACGGAGAAACAGGCTCTCCATACACAACGGCTTAGGCCGCACTTGGCAAGTAACATTATACCCGCTGGACGCTTTGATTGCAAGAAAGGGCGGGGAAATGTTTTGTGTCTGCCCTTGGTGCGGCGCTGTGTATGGTTTGTTTGCCGTACACGGCGCCGCTTTTTGCTGCCTTGCGGAACAGAGCGGAGGCGGGGCCCGGGCTTTTTCCTGGCACCGGGGCCCCGTCTGTCCAGCCGCAGGGAACAAAAAAAGACAAGGAGGACACGGATATGAAAAAGGTTCTGGCCCTGATTCTGGCAGTGGCGATGCTGGCCACGCTGAATGTGGGAGCGCTGGCGGGGGGACCGCCGCCAGTTACAATGGAAGACATACAATCCGGTAATACACTGGAGGTGGAGCGCCCTGCCGAAGAGTCTGTAGGAAACAGTATCCCGGTAAGGCTGCTGATTATGAACAATTTGCCCGAGGAAAATGTCACAATTAGTTTTCCTGATGGTGATTTTGACTTTGAATTTGTCAAAAAAACGGCAAATTATGAGTCGCTGGGCCCGGACTTAGCTTATAATGCACTGGACTATCTTGCAAAACCAAAACCAGCCAGTGTAGCTACTGGAAAAAGGCTGAACGGAACAATCAAGGTTGACTATTTCTATAAAAGCGACCGAAAATTCACAGAAGAGTTTACCATTACTATGCCTGCCATCATTAAAATATTTAATGCAGAATTTGGCGAGACGATTAAATTCTCTGAAAGTGTCAATTACATGAGCAGCGCAATGGGCAACGTTCACGCCATAGGCCACAGTTTTGAGTATAACAGTCTCTATGATATTACAGCAGCAGCCTGTAAAAACGGATTTTTTGCAGCGGAAATTCCCGAGGAAAATCTTGGGTTTGGCAAATTTTTAGCTGTTAGGTCAAAAACTCTTTATACTAACGCAAGCGATGTTGGGAAAGTGATCAGCGATGTTTTGACAGTAAAACTCAGTAACGGAAAAAACTATGAATTTCCGATTGAGATGAGAGTCAGCGATGAACCTTTTGAGGACCTTGACCGCGCGGAACCCTGCCTCAATGCCCAAGATACAATTTTCAACGTGATGATTGGGACTACCTATCACTATACCATCAAAATGTTTGACCTTAGCAATGCATTGAAGCTTCCTCTATCGATAGAATTTATCAATAGAGAAAATGACAATGTCTTGGAAATCAGCGATGTAACTGTCAATGGGAAAGAAATTACCTATACATTAACTCCTCTTAAAGAAGGAGAAGCTGCTATTACCCATATCATCAAGGATGCAGAGGGAAATAGTTTTGGCAATCATACCGAAACCTACACCGTTTACCCCGAAGGGGGTATCATTCCCGATGATGCACACAACCCTGACAAGCCCAAGCCCCCGGTAACTGACCCCGACAACCCCGACCAGCCCACACCTCCGGTGACTGACCCGGACAACCCCGATAAGCCCACCCCCAAGCCCCCCGTCGTTGACAGCGGCGCTGCCCCTGTCGACAAGACCCCCCAGGCCACCGATAACCCCGCCAACGACGACAAAACCACCGACGCCCTCCGTGACGGCGAGGACGTGTCCCTGAAGCTGACCAACGGCTCCGCCGGCCTGTCCACCGACACCATCGACACCCTGGGCGGCAGCAAGGGCAAGCTGAC
>JAAWGY010000234.1 GCA_022795575.1 Angelakisella sp.
GTCCCCCTGTTCTTATTCCTCATCAATTGCCTTTACTCGGTTTACATGCCGCTCCGCATTGGAAAATTCCGTATTTAAGAACCGGGAGGGAATCGAGTACTAAGGCGTGTCCCTAAGAACCTGTATTCACAGCCGCCTGGCGCAGTCAGGCCTTTTTCCATCCGGGAGCAGATGCGGTTAACACCAGAAGCGGAGGTCTTGAGATGACGTTAAAAAGGATGCGCCCCGAGGAGATCGAAGGGCGCAGCATGGAGATCATCGGGGAGGAGCTGGCGCGGCTGGGCCCCCTGCCCCCGGCGGACTGCCTGCCGGTGGTAAAGCGGGTGATCCACGCCACGGCGGACTTCGATTACCGCCAGAGCCTCTGGTTTTCCCCCGGGGCGGTGGCGGCGGGGGTGGCGGCGCTAAAGGCCGGTGCCTGGATCGTCACCGACACCAACATGGCCAGGGCCGGGGTGAACCGGGGGGCGCTGGAGAAAACCGGGGGCCGGGTGGTCTGCTTTATGGCGGAGGAGGAGGTCGCCCGGGCGGCAAGGGAGCGGGGGACCACCCGGGCCGCCGTCAGCATGGAGGCCGCGGCGGCGCTGGATACCGCCGGTGCGCCCCTCATCCTGGCGGTGGGCAACGCCCCCACCGCCCTGCTCCGGGCCCGGGAGCTGCTAACCGAGGGGAAGCTCTCCCCCGCCCTGGTCATCGGGGCCCCGGTGGGCTTTGTCCAGGTGGTGGAGAGCAAGGAGCTATGGATGGAGGCCCCCTGCCCCCGGATTATCGCCCGGGGCCGCAAGGGGGGCAGCACCGTGGCGGCGGCTATCCTCAACGCCCTTTTGTACCAGGCGGCGGGGCGGCGGCTCTGACCCTTGGCCGGTGCCGCCTCTGCGCCCCAAGTGGGGGTGCGGCGGCGATTTTGCCGGCGCCGGAATGGGTGGTTTGTTTTGACCGGGGAGTGCGAAACCCGGAGATTGCGTTTGGTAAGGGAGGACCAACAGAATGGATCAACGGCTGATGCGGGAGGGCTGGGAGCGGCTCCCGGCGGAGGAGCGGCGGGCGCTGCTGGAGGGGATGGCAAAGCGGCACGGGCTGACGCTTTTGGGGGAGGAGACCTTTCGGAAATGGGGTCGGGAGAGCCGCACCGGGTGCTTTTCCGGCAGGGGCGGGGAGTTCGTCTTTGTCCCCGGGGATACCGTCACCCTTGGCTGGCGGGAGTTTGCCCAGGGGATGGACCAGCCAACCCGGGAGGAGTTCCAGGAGGAGATGGAGAACACCGGCTGGGAGGGGACCCTCACCGAGCTTTTGCAGCAGCAGATGGAGCCGGTGCGCCAGGCGGTCATCAGCCCCATGCTGGTGGAGCGGACGCTACAGACGGTGGGCTACGAGGAAGTGTCCCTGGACGACCCCCGGCTGACCGGCAATGAGGCCTGGATGGCGGAGCTGCAGAAGGCCCGGAGGAGTGATTTCAGCCAGTACACCATCTCGGAGGAGGTGCGGTTTACCCGCGCCGGGGATGGCTGGCGGGTGGAGCTGTACCACCAGGACAGCTTCCCCCGGCTGCGGGAGGCGCTGGCGGAGGCGGGCTTTTCCCTCCCCACCGCCGACGAGTGGGCTTACCTCTGCGGCGGCGGGTGCCGCACCCTCTACCCCTGGGGGGACAGCTTCGACTACCAAATGGGCCTCCCCTACTTTGAGCCGGAGGAGGGGGAGGCTGTCTCCTGCGACCTGCGGAGCCCCAACTTCTTCGGTCTTACCATCGCCTGCGACCCCTACCGCAACGAGCTGACGGTGGGGGAGGACGGCGCCCTGGTCGTCAAGGGCGGGGACGGCGGATGCAGCCTTTGCGGCGGCGCTGACGCGGCGGTGGGCTTTTTGCCCTGCGCCCCCTACTTCCGGATGGAGGAGGACGACACCGAAGAGCAGCTGGACGGGGATTATGATTTTTACCGAAGGATCATCCGGATAGAGGCTGACAAGGAGGAGAATGGAATATGATCGACAAGGAGCTTTTGGAGAAGCTGGACCAGTGGCACGAGGATAACCACCACCAGAAGATCATCCAGGAGATTGAGGGCCTGCCGGAGGAGCTGCGGCAGCAGTACCAGCTCCAGGGGCGGTTGGCCCGGGCGCTGAACAACACCGGCCGCTACAAAGATGCCCTTGGGGTGCTGGACAGCATCCGGGAGGAGGGGGAACAGGATCACCGCTGGTGGAGCCGGCGGGGCTACGCCTACTACCAGCTGGACCGGATGGAGGAGGCCAAGGAGTGCTTCCTCACCGCCCAGCGGCTGGACCCGGGCAACGAGGACGCCAAAACCTTTTTGGCCTGGATGAATGTGGGCCCCTCCGGCAAGGCCAACGCCTGGGACGGCGGCGCCTCCCGCAAGGAGACGGCCCAGGGGGATACCGCCAACGGCTGGACCGGCGGCGACGGCCCCGCCCGGAGGAGCGCCAAGCCGGAGACCGCCAACGGCTGGGGTGGCCAGAAGGAGCTGACGGGGAAGCGCTCCAAGGGGGACGGCGGCACCAGCAACTGGGAGGGCCGGGGCTGGGAGGGCACCGCCCAGCTGGAAACGCGGCTCTTCGGCTCCCTCCGCTTCCCGGTAAAGGAGGGGCTGTTCCAGGCGTTCCCCCTTACCATCGGGGGACGGTCGATGGTGGCAGACCTCTTTATTTGGGAGGAGCTGGCCCGGCCGGAGCGGTGGGAGGCGCTGGCAGGGCTGCTGGACCGGCTGCCGGAGATGTACCAAAGGGCCCGGGAGCGGTTCGAGGCGGATTACGAGAGCAACGAGGTCATCCGCTTTTTCCTCCGGGACCAGCTACAGGAGATGGACGAGGCGCCGCTGCTGGCCAGCCTGGGGGTGTCCAGCCGGGAGGAGGCCACCCCGGAGCGGTTTGTCCAGAGGCTGGAGCTCCGGGGGGTGACGGTGGCTCCCCGCCCCGGCGCCCAGGAGGAGATGGACTGTACCCTGGACTTCTGCCTCGACCCGGAGATCACCGACCAGCTGCTGGTGTTCCGCTTTACCCAGGAGCTGGAGCTTTACGACATCAGCCACGAGAGCTAAGCGTCTACAGGATCTTCCGGCGCGCCGAATTGACGGGGAGACCCTGGAAAGGAGCCAAAGGAGGTATATGATGGAGGACAAAGAGCAAAAGGAGCTGCTGGACCGGCTGGACAGCCTCCACGAGGCCGGCAACCACAAGCAGATTATCTATGAGATTTCCCGCCTTTCCCCGGAGGAGCGCAAGGGCTACCAGTTGCAAAGCCGCCTTGCCCGGGCCTACGGCAACCTGGGGGAGTGCGCCGCTGCCATAAAGCTCCTGGAGCCCCTGCGCCAGGAGGGGGAACAGGATCCCCTTTGGTGGCACCGGATGGCCTGCGGGTACTGCGGCCTGGGGCGGTACGCCCAGGGGGCGGACTACCTGCGCCGTGTGCTGGAGCTGGGCGGGGAGGAGGACCTGATAGGCCAGACCCGCAAAATGCTCCGGGACATCGAGGCCATGGGGAAGCGCGGCAGGGACGGCAACTGGAACAAGGGGAAGAAGGGGGGCAACGGATGAAGGACGGGATACTCATCGCCAGCTTTGGCACAACTGCCCCGGGGGCCTACCAGCGGACCATGGGGGTGCTGGCCCGGGAGGTCCGGCGGCGCTGGCCGGGGGCGGTGGTCCGGGAGGCTGTCACCAGCCCCACCGTCCGGCGGCGGCTGGCGGAGCGGGGGGAGGCGCGGCCCGACGTCTCGGCGGCGCTCCGGCAGCTGGCGGCGGAGGGGGTGGACCGGGCGGCGGTGCTGGCTGCCTTTGTCATGCCGGGCATCGAGTACCACCGGCTGGCGGAGGACTGCCGCCAAGCCGCCGGGGAGCTTGGGGAGCCGGCTGTCTCCGCCCCCCTCCTGGACTGCCCGGCGGATCTCTTCGACACCGCCGCCGCGGTGCTGGAGCGGCACCCGGACCTGCCGCCGGATACCGCCCTGGTCCTGATGGGCCACGGCACCGGCCACCGGGGGGACTTTGCCTACAGCGCCCTGGACAGCGCCTTCCGGGAGCTGGGCCATGGCAACGTCTTTGTGGCCACGGTGGAGGGGGCCTTTGGGCTGGAGAGCCTGGCCCGGCGGCTAAGGGAACACGCCCCCCGCCGGGTGATCCTCCGGCCGCTGCTGCTGGTGGCCGGGGAGCACGTTCAAAGGGACATGGCCGGGGAGGAGGCGGGCTCCTGGCGGAGCCGCCTTGCCGCCGCGGGCTACCGGGTGGAATGCATCCCGGAGGGGCTGGGGGAGCTCCCCGGCATCCGGCGGCTGTTCCTCCGGCGGCTGGAGGCGGCTTGTCCCTACCTATAGCAACCATCAGAATTGGCGGCATACAGCTGGGCGAGGAGCTTTTTCAGCTGCCGAAGCCCCAAAAACGCAGGAAGCCTTGATGGCTTTCAAGTTTTTGGGACAA
>JAAWGY010000235.1 GCA_022795575.1 Angelakisella sp.
GCTCCGCGAGGAAGTCCGCCGGATGATGGCTGACGAGTAAGCGGCGCATGAGCAGGCCGGGAGCCATTTGGCCCCCGGCTTTTGCTGTGTCGATTTTTTTGAATATTCTGTGAACTGTATTAAAAAGTCCTTGACAAGTCGTTTCAGGGGGTGCAGGCCCTGCCGTTTTTCCCGAATCAGGAAATTCTACGTTTTGACCAAATACACAATTCTGTTTTTGTTCAAGATAAAATTTTATCAAAATCGTATCATAAGATTGTTTTATAAGTCAAAATAATTCTACAATATTCTTCTAATTCAGATAATTTTTCTGAATTGTCTTTTCCCTTGCTTTCCGATAACATGGAGAAGGGCCGTAAGGAGTTTGTTGAAGAGACGCGGCCGTCCCTTTAGGAAAGGAGAGGTAGTAGCATGAAAAAGAAGAACGCGAAATTCTGGATCGCCGTCGCGCTGGCGCTGTGCCTTATCAGCTCGGTGGGTGCCTCCATTGCCCAGACGGCGGGAGGGAAAATCCAGTACCACGACGTCACCCTGGTGGGGGACAGCGGCCACGAGCTGGACGCCCTGCTGCTGATCCCGGAAAACGCCACCCCGGAAAACCCCGCCCCTGCCATTGTGTGCAGCCACGGCTGGTACAACAACCGGGAGATGCAGGACCTAAACTATGTGGAATACGCCCGCCGGGGGTTTGTGGTGATGTCCATCAGTATGTACGGCCACGGCGACTCGGAGGCCATCCCCAGCGGCACCTGGTGGGAGGACCAGAACAACGCCAACGGCCTGTACGACGCGGTTAAGTATGTTTCCCGCCTGAACGTGGTGGACGCCAGCCGCATCGGCGTCACCGGCCACTCCAACGGCGCCCTGGCAAGCCGGGAGGCTGTTCTCCAGGATGAAGAGGGGCTGATCGCCGCCGCCCTGCTGGTGAGCAACGATGCCGTTTACACCAAGGATGACGTGCTCTACAATATGTTTGGCAGCCGGGACGCCGCTATCGTCGCCTGCCAGTATGACGAGTTCTTCCACCGGGTGGCGCAGCCGGACGGCAGCAGATCCGCCCCCCGGGATTACATCCACCAGACCACCGCCCAGTCCTTCCTCCACTTCGGCAAGGACCCCGCCGGGCTGGAAAAACGGGAGAGCTACACCTTCTACACCGAGGAGGTGGACGGCCAGCAGGCCATCCGGGCCATCTTCAACCCGCCCATCACCCACCCCTGGGCCCACTTCTCCAAGGGTGTTGTGGAAAACAGCGTGGAGTTTTTCGACAAGGCGCTGGACGCTCCCGTCAAGCTGGCCCACAGCGACCAAATCTGGCAGATCAAAGCGGCCTTTAACGGCCTGGGCCTGGTTGGCTTTATGATGTTCGCCATCTATCTGGCCATTGCCCTTTGCGATACCAAATTCTTTGCAGCGGTTAAGGGCAAGGGCCCGGCGGAGCCGCTCCCCGCCCCCGCCGGCAACGGGAAGCTGTGGTTCTACGGCGGCAGCATCCTAAGTGTCCTCTTCTCCCTGGCCTGGTACAGCTTTAGCTACAAGTGGTGCAACGCCAACCGTCCCGCCTTCCTGCCCCAGGCAGCAACCTTCTACATCGGGGTTTGGACGGTGATGTGCGGGCTCTTTACCCTGCTGGTCCTCTTTGTCAGCTACCGGTGCTACAGCAAGGCAAACGGCCTTAACCTCCGGGAGCGGGGCGTCACCATCGGCGGGGCGCGGCTCTGGAAAACCATCCTTCTCTCCCTTGTGGTGGTGGTGGCCTCTTACGCCATCGTCTTTGTCTCCGACTGGCTGTTCCTCACCGATTACCGGCTGTGGTGCTTTGCCACCCTGCGGGCCTTCAGCCCCAGCCTGATCAGCATCATCCTTCGGTACCTGCCCTTCTGGCTGGTGTACTACATCGCCCTTTCGGTAGCTACCAACGGCTTTAACTTTGTCAAGCTTGGCAAGGACGGCTGGGGCAGCACCATCTTGCAGATGTTCTTTGTCTTCATCGGGCCGGAGATCTTTATCGCCGCCCAGCTGATCCCCTTCTTCACCACCGGCCATATGCTCTGCGAAACCACCCCCATCGGTGCCAGCATCACCGCCATCTGGATGTATCCCATCGTGTTGATCCTCCCCTTGGCAGTGTTTGTTTGCAGCAAGATTTACCGGGCCACCAAAAACCCCTACATCGGCGGTATCATTATGGCGCTGCTGGCCTGCACCATGTCGGTAACAAATACCCTGACCTTGGGCTAACGGCCACCCCGGCATCATCCCCTGTCCATCCACCCCTGCGCCGCGGTCCCTTCCCGGGGCCTGCGGCGCAGGGTGTTCCCAGTTTTTCAATCAATGCCTGTATTCACAGCTGTCTGATACAATCAGGCACAGGTTCTTAGACCAGAAAGGGGCCGCTTATGGACAACAAACAATATGTCATCGCCCTGGACCAGGGCACCACCAGCTCTCGGGCGATTATCTTTGACCGCGGGCAAAACATTGTGGGCCTTGCCCAAAAGGAGTTTACCCAGCATTACCCCAAGCCGGGCTGGGTGGAGCACGACCCGATGGAGATCTACTCCAGCCAGTACGGGGTGCTGATTGAGGTGCTGGCTAAAAGCGGCATTGATCCCCGGGAGATTGCCGCTATCGGCATCACCAACCAGCGGGAGACCACCGTTGTGTGGGAGAAGGAGACCGGCCGGCCGGTGTGCAACGCCATTGTATGGCAGTGCCGCCGCACCGCCCCCATCTGCCAGGAGCTGCTGGCGGACGGGGAGCTGACCGGCTACATCAAGGAGAGCACCGGCCTTTTGGTGGACGCCTATTTTTCCGCCACCAAGCTAAAGTGGATTCTGGACACCGTCCCGGGGGCCCGGGAGCGGGCGGAGCGGGGGGAGCTGCTTTTTGGCACGGTGGATACCTGGCTGATCTGGAAGCTGACGGGGGGGAAGGCCCACGTTACCGACTACACCAACGCCAGCCGCACCATGCTGTACAACATCCGGGAGCTTTGCTGGGACAAGCGGATCTGCGAGGCGCTGGAGATCCCCATGGCGATGCTGCCCAAGGTATGCAGCTGTAGCGAGGTTTACGGCACCATGAACATCCAGGGGGTGGAGGTACCCATTGCCGGGTGCGCCGGGGACCAGCAGGCGGCGCTTTTTGGGCAGACCTGCTTTGAGGCGGGGGAGGCCAAGAACACCTACGGCACCGGGTGCTTTTTACTGATGAACACCGGGGAGCGGATGATCCAGAGCAAGAACGGGCTGCTTACCACCATTGCCATGGGGATAGAGGAGCGGGTACAGTACTGCCTGGAGGGAAGTGTCTTTGTTGGGGGCGCGGTGGTCCAGTGGCTGCGGGACGAGCTGCGGCTGATCAGCGACAGCGGGGACAGCGAATACTTTGCCTGCCGGGTGCGGGACAACGGCGGGGTATACGTTGTGCCGGCCTTTACCGGGCTGGGGGCGCCTCACTGGGATATGTACGCCCGGGGGGCGATTTTGGGGCTGACCCGGGGGGCGGGGCGGAACCACATCATCCGGGCGGCGTTGGAATCGATTGCTTACCAGACACGGGATGTGCTGGCGGCGATGGAGCAGGACACGGGGGAGAAGCTGCGGGAGCTGCGGGTTGACGGGGGGGCTTCGGCTAACAACTTCCTGATGCAATTCCAGGCGGACATTATGGGGTGCACGATTCGCCGGCCGATGATCCGGGAGACGACGGCGTTGGGGGCGGCTTATCTGGCGGGGCTGGCTACGGGGGTTTGGCGGGACAAGGAGGACATCCGGGCGCAGTGGACGCTGGACCGGCTGTACCAGCCTCAGATGGAGGAGGGGCAGCGGGGGAGGCTGTTGGCGGGGTGGCGCAAGGCGGTTGACCGCGCCAGCGGCTGGGCTGAGGAGGAGGGGGGCGCTGGTTGAGGAAAACCGCCTGTCCCACAGGTTGTGCCCGCCCGGGCCACCGGGCCGCAGGTCCAGGGCCGCGCAGGCCCTGGTCGCTCCCGCAGGAGCGAAACTTCCCAGGACGGCTATCACATCGGCAGGGCTTGTGTTTTTAGCACAGGCCCTGCCGTTTTGTCCGTAGGCCGTCAGGCCGCGGTTTTTATCGGCGGCTTTTTGGTGGGGATGGGGGCTATTGCGGTTATGTAGCCTGCTGGCGGGGAAGCGCAAACCGCGGCCGGGGTAGGGGTAGTCGCTTTCTCCCCAAAACAGCCCGCCGCGCGCCGTAGGCGCTGGAGGCGGGCGCATTTTGGGTTCACCGGCCTAAAAGCCTGTCCTTTCGCAGCTTAGCTGTCCTTTTGCGAAGGGTGGCTGCTGTTTTTCTGTGTTGGGTTAGGTGGGGCAGACCTTTGGTTTTGGTGGCCTTTCTTAGGCAGTGCGTAACTGAAAAGGTGCCTCCGGCGGATTTTGATTCCCTGCGGGGGG
>JAAWGY010000236.1 GCA_022795575.1 Angelakisella sp.
CTGCCGTTGTAATAGCCGTCCTGGGGAGTTTCGCTCCTGCGGGAGCGACCAGGGCCTGCGCGGCCCTGGACCTGCGGCCCGGTAGCCCGGGCGGGCACATCCTGTGGGACAGGCGGTTTTACTTCCCGGAGGGTGGCGGGCTGATTGATCCAAAACAGACCCTTTATTTAAGATAACGATTCCGGATGCTTCCGCGCTTCAATGCCGCCGCCTTTTTTCAGATCCCCTCCAGCAGCCCCGGGAAAAAGTGGTCAATCGCAGCAGAAAGCGGATTCTCCCCGTTGGGCGTGGTGACGTACTTCGCCAACGGGCGAATCTCCGCCTCGCCGTTGCCGGGAACCACCCCCATCCCCACCGTCTCCAGCATGGTGCGGTCGTTGTAGTTATCCCCCATCGCCAGAATATTCTCGGTCCGCCAACCCTTGCACTCCGCCAACCGGCGGACACCGTCCCCCTTGCCCACGCCGGGAGGGTTGATATCCACCAGCCGGATACCGGAGGAGCAGATGGCCAACTCCTCCTCCGGAAAGACAGCCCGGAGCTCCCGGATCATCTCGTTTTCGTCGCAGTCAAAGATCAGCACTTTAAGCACCTCCACCCCCGCCAGCGACATCCCCGGGGTAATGGCCCCTACCTGCCCCTCCTCCAGGATGTAGTGGGCAAACGGCTTCACCCCCTGGGAGCAGTAGATGCCAAAGGGGGTGTGGAGCATACACCGTACCCCCTTTTCCAGCATCCAGTCCACCAGCCGCCGGAGGGTGCCCTCCGGGATGGTTTGGGCAAAGACCAGCTCCCGCCGGCCAAAGTCGTAGCAGCTGCCCCCGTTGGAGCAAAGGGCCAGCTCCAGCCCCAGCTCCTCCATCAGGGGGCCGATGCCGAAGATAGGCCGCCCGGTCCCGGGCACCACCGGGATCCCCAGCCGGGTCAGCCGGCGGATGGCAGCGGCGTCCCGCTCCCCCACCTGCTTATCCGGCCCCAAAAGGGTGCCGTCCAGGTCGGTGACAATGGCGTCAGGTCGTTTTGTTTCCATGATGCTCCCTCCTTATGATGCTGTTCAGTAGTTTTCCCGGCGGCGCTGGGCCCGCAGCTCGTGGCGGCGCTGGCCTGCCTCCCATTCCCGGCACTCCTCCTCGGTTTCCGGGATGAGCCGGGGCACTGCGGCGGGCTTTCCCACCTGGTCCAGGGCCACCAGCACAAGGTAGGCCCGGTTGATGAGGCGCTGCTCCCCCCGGAGATCCTCCACAAAGCTGTCCACCCGCACCTCCATGGAGGTACGGCCCACATGGGTCAGCTGGCCCACCAGCAGGATGGTATCCCCCACCCGGGCGGGGGCCCGGAACTGGAGGTTATCGATGGCGGCGGTAGTCACCTCCCCCCGGCAGTGGCGCCGGGCGGTGACAGCGGCCACCACATCCACCCATTCCAGCAGCCGGCCCCCAAAAAGCCGCTTGCTGCCATTGATGTCCTGGTCCATGACAATCTGTACCTGGGTGGTGCGGGATTCCGCCACCCGTCTGGCTGGTTCCATGGTCTTTTCCTCCTTCACCATTCCGCCGCCACCGCCGTGGCCGTATGGATGGCCTGGGCCTGGGCGGTCTGCTGGGCCTTCCAGAAGAGCTGGTAGACGGGCGTTAACACCGTCAGCTGCTCCGCCACCCGGGCTCCCAGGTCCGGGGCGTAAAGGAAATCCGGTTGACAGCCCCGGCGGCTAAAGTAGATGTTTTTCCGGTTGAGCCAGGGCTGGAGCTCCTCCGGGGCCTCCGGGTGCTTTTTGCGCCGGTATTCCTCCCCCTCCAGGCAGAAGAGGGACTGCTTTTTGGCGGCACCCAGGGCGGCTTTGGCGGTCTTATCCCCGGCGAGGATGAGCTGGCGGAGCGTCTCCATCAGCTCGGTACCGGGGGAGTACCAGCCACAACCGTATTCGTACCCCTCCGGCCCCAGGTCGAAGTAAAACTCGGGCACAGGTGCAAAGCGCTCCGCCTTGCCACGGGAAAAGGAGATCCAAAGGTGCTCCCGAAAGGCGGATTTATCCCGGGAAAACCGGGTGTCCCGGTAGATGCGGGAGATGGTCTTTCCCACCGCGGGCTGGGTGATCAGCTGGGGATCAATGGCCAGCATGGCGGGGGCCATCTCCCGCACCAGGCCCCGCATGGGCTCCAGCACCAGGCGGTTATACTCCTCCCGGTGGTCCTGGAACCACGCCTTGCTGTCGTGGAGGCGGTTTTCTACCAAAAAGCTGAAAAATTCCGGGGTGACAGGCACAGGGTCCACTCCTTATTAAAAGATATCGGTTTCATCCGCTATTTTACCACATCCCGCCGCAGATTTGCAAACACCCGCCGGAAGAACAGAAAAGGGGCGGCGGCTGCCGTCCCTTGCTCTCTAAACCGGGGATGCTCCCGTGGGCAACCCCCGCCCGGCCCCCGCTTTGCAGGGGGCCTTCCCCTTGTGCAAAAGCCTGGGAGCCGCCCGGAGCCCTACGCTGCATCGATGGCTATCAGCGAGTGTCAGGGCCTTGGCGTCGGGTCCTCCCCCGGGATCAGCCGGCGGCAGATCTCCTGGTTCATCTGCCGGTAGCTCTCCCGTGTCTCCTTGGGGAGCCGGCACCCGGCGGCGCGGCAGAGCTGCCACAGCATCTCCATAATCTCCTCCGCGCTGTGGCCGCACCGCCGCATTAGCGTCTCCCCTGTCACCGAGATAATCTCGTGGGCGGCAAAGTTCCGCACTTTGCTTTCCACCTCCCGCAGCGTGTGGATCAGCGCCGCGTCCTCCGGCCCCGCCAGCTCCTCCAAAATGACCGCCAGCTGGACGGAGGTATAGATGGTGTCCTTAAAGCCCCCGCTGTTCACCCAATTCCGGTCCAGAATCTCCAGCAGCCGCTCCCCCTCCGGCGTCTGGCTGAGGCCCTTACGGGTGAGGGTATGCCCCGCCGCGCCCTTCCGCCGGCGGAGGTCGCAGTAACGCAGGATATCGATCTTTTCCACCCTTTTCAGGTGCAGCTCCAGCAGGTCCACAATCACCGGGGTAATGCCCCGGATAAAGTCGGCGTATTCCGCCCGCTGCTCCTTCATCTCCAGCCAGAGGAGGTATTCCACCAGCTCCCGCAGGTCCCGCTGGCGCACCCGCAGGAAGGAAAAGCCCCCTGCCGCCTCCAGCCGGGTGACAGTGTCCAGGTCCAGCTGCACCCGGGCGCAGGCCGCCTGGAGCATCTGCCGGACGGTTTCGGGGACCGAGGGGCACCCCTCCGCCAGCCGCTGGGCCGCGTGGTAGTCCATCGAGCGGACGTGGGAGCAGACGGCGCGGATCCGCACCTGCTCCATCAGCCGGGCGGTCTCCGAGATTTCGCACCGGTTCTCAAAATCCGGGCGGTTATCCTCGTTGCAGAGCCAGTAGTCCTCCGCCACAAAGTCCCTCAGGGCCTCCCGCTTGGGGTTGCTGCGCCGCAGGGGGCTGCTCACCTGGATGGGGGTCATCCGCCCCTCCGAAAGGCCGGCCAAAAAGTTGAGGGCGCTTTTCATGGCCGGGGTGCCGGAGGAGACATTGAGGAGGATTTCCCCGGTGGGGTGCTCTCCCCGCAGCTCCCGGAGGAGCTCGCCGAAGTCCTGGTAGAAGGTGTCAAACCGCTGCACCTCGATTAGCCCCGGCCGCTGGATGATCCGGGCCCGGAAGCTCCAGCCGGTCTCCTCCCCCAGGCGGTTCAGGCAGGCCAGGTAGCGGTCGTCGCTTTGGTGGTACCGCAGCATCTCGTCCGAAAGGTAGAGCCATACCTCCCGGGGGCGGTAAGCCCGGCAGATATGCAGCAGCGCCCCGTCCCGGCAGTTGGTGATGGGGTCAGTGGTGCCGACGGGGGAGAAGAGGACAAGGTCGTTTTCCATGGCGCGGTCTTCCTTTCTGTGTACGGATAGGGTTCTGTCCCCTTGCGGGGTGATGTTATGCAACTGGAATGTAGGCGGCCCAGAGCTTCGTACGGCCGTCCCCTAACGGGGTGGGTTGTACTTGAGAGAATACAGTACATAAAGCGACCATATGTCATTTCCGTCCCCTTGCGGGGTGTGGGTTGTAATCGGCTACGGCCCGGACCTTGGAGATGACGAAACGGTTTCCGTCCCCTTGCGGGGTGTGGGTTGTAATTACAAAAAAAATTGAACGGAATCACACCAATGAGGGTTTCCGTCCCCTTGCGGGGTGTGGGTTGTAATCTTACACCAGGGAAGAAGCCGAAGACATTTTGGCTGTTTCCGTCCCCTTGCGGGGTGTGGGTTGTAATTTAAGACAGCCACCGAAACGGAGGCAGTGCGTCTGTTTCCGTCCCCTTGCGGGGTGTGGGTTGTAATCTTTGCTGCACTTGCTTTCGTTTCAGGAAAAAATGTTTCCGTCCCCTTGCGGGGTGTGGGTTGTA
>JAAWGY010000237.1 GCA_022795575.1 Angelakisella sp.
CCCGCCTCCAGCGCCTGCGGCGCGCGGCGGGCTGTTTTGGGGAGAAAGCGGCTACTCCTAACCCCGGCCGCGGTTTGCGCTTCCCCGCCAGCAGGCTACCAACCCGCAATAGCCCCCATCCCCACCCAAACGCCGCTGATAAAAACCGCGGCCTAACGGCCTACAACAAAACGGCAGGGCCTGTGCCAAAAACACAAGCCCTGCCGTTGTAATAGCCGTCCTGGGGAGTTTCGCTCCTGCGGGAGCGCCCAGGGCCTGCGCGGCCCTGGACCTGCGGCCCGGTAGCCCGGGCGGGCACAACCTGTGGGACAGGCTGCTTCCTTTCCCGGCGGGCGGCAGGCGCATTTTGGGCCCACCCACCCAAAAGCCTTCCCATCCCCACCCCGGCAGCCAAAGGAAAAGCACCAGCCCTTGGACTGGTGCTTCTCCCGATATCCCCACCGTTTTCCGGCTTATTTCGCGTACTCGATAGCCCGAGTCTCCCGAATAACGTGTACCTTGATCTGCCCCGGGTACTCCATCTCGTTCTCAATACGGGCCACAATCTCCCGGGCAGTGATGACCATCTGGTCGTCGCTGATGATCTCGGGCTTCAGCAGCACCCGGATCTCCCGGCCAGCCTGGATGGCATAGCACTTATCCACACCGTTGAAGGACTTGGCGATCTCCTCCAGCTTTTCCAGACGCTTGATGTAGTTTTCCAGGTTCTCCCGCCGGGCGCCAGGGCGGGCGGCGGAGATGGCGTCGGCCGCCTGAACCAGGCAGGCAACCACGGTACGGGGCTCCACATCGTTGTGGTGGGCCTCGATGGCGTGGATGATATCAGGGGATTCCTTGTACTTGCGGGCCAGATCCACGCCGATGGCCACGTGGGAGCCCTCGATCTCGTGGGTGAGGGCCTTGCCGATGTCGTGGAGCAGGCCGGCCCGCCGGGCCGCGGCGGTGTCCAGGCCCAGCTCTGCCGCCATAATGCCGGCCAGCTGGGAAACCTCAATGGAGTGATCCAGAACGTTCTGACCGTAGCTGGTGCGGTAACGCATCCGGCCCAGCAGCTTCATCAGCTCCGGGTGGACGCTGTGTACGCCGGTTTCGATGACGGCACGCTCGCCGTCCTGGCGGATCTTGTGCTCCACCTCCCGCTTGGCCTTCTCCACCATCTCCTCGATTTTGGCGGGATGAATGCGGCCGTCCTGGATCAGCTTTTCCAGGGTGATGCGGGCAATCTCCCGCTTGACGGGATCGTGGCTGGAAAGGGTGATGGCTTCCGGGGTATCGTCGATGATGAGGTCCACACCGGTCAGGGTTTCCAGGGCGCGGATGTTCCGGCCCTCCCGGCCGATGATGCGGCCCTTCATCTCGTCGTTAGGCAGCGGCACCACCGAAACAGTCACCTCCGCCACATGGTCGGCGGCGCAGCGCTGGATGGCCATGGAGATGATCTCCCGGGCCCGGTGGTCCGCCTCCTCCTTGAGGCGCTGGTCCATTTGGGCGATCTTTACCGCCTTCTCGTGGGTCAGCTCCCCGTCCAGGATGGAAAGGAGGTGGGCCTTGGCCTGCTCCTCCGAAAAGCCGGAGATCTCCTGTAGCTTCTCATACTGCCGGGTCTTTTCCAGCTCGGCCTCCTTGAGGCGCTCCTCGGCCTCTGCCAGCTTTTTCTGGAGGGCCTCCTCCTTCTTTTCCATGTTCTCGGTTTTGCGGTCCAGAGTTTCTTCCTTCTGCTGGATGCGGCGCTCCTGGCGCTGCACCTCGCTGCGGCGCTCCTTCAGCTCCTTTTCCGAGTCGTTTTTCATTTTGTAGATCTCGTCCTTGGCCTCCAGCAGCGCCTCCTTCTTTTTGGTCTCCGAGAGCTTGATGGCGTCGCTCACCAGCCGCTTGGCTTCCTCCTCGGCGGAGCCCAGCTCAGCCTCCGCTACCTTCATCCTATACCGAACGCCCACGAAGAAGGCGATGACAGCACCAATGATGAATGAGATCAGGCCGCAGACAATCATCCCTAAATAATTGTTCATCGGTGGGGAATGTTCCTCCTTTTCCTGTAATTTTTTTGCGGCGCGGGATGTGCTTTATTGCAGCACATCACAACAAAGGCCCCTCCCTGCGGCCCTGTTTCACCGGGGGCAGGGAGCGAACTCTGGCGGCACCGCTCTTCATGTGAAAACTCACAAGGAGATGGGATAGTATTTATAAAAAATGACCGAAGGCCATTCCCTCGCGCTCTCCCCCTTCGCTGCCGCAGGCAGGGCAGGGCCGGCTGGAAACAAGCCGTTTGGAAAGCACAATTTGGATAAATTTTTTTATTGCAAAGCAATAAAAAACATCATAATATAAATACAGCATATATTTTAAGGCTATAGGGCAGAATTGTCAAGAAGTTTATCGGTTTGAAGGATAAAACAATCGCATTGAACAAACCGCCCCGGCAATCCTCCGCCCTGCACCCGGCCAAGGCCCTCCGCCGGGCACAGGCAGGGGGTGCCGCGCCCCCGGTCAGGTCCGCCCGCTGCCTCCGTCTCCGGGGGCTTTTTTGAGGGTGTTTTTCCGCCCTCCGGCCCTGCTTTGTTCCGCATCGCTACTTGACTTTATCCCCCCTTGCAGGTAGAATGGTACAGGAACGATTTCAGCGGGGCCCCAAGGATGGCCCCCAGCTTGGAGGACTGATCAAAATGGATAACTCCCAAAAGAGCATGGATACAATCATCGCCCTTTGCAAGGGCCGGGGCTTTGTCTACGCCGGCAGCGAGATCTACGGTGGCCTCGCCAACTCCTGGGACTATGGCCCCCTGGGCGTCGAGTTCAAAAACAACGTCAAGCGGGCATGGTGGAAGAAGTTTGTCCAGGAAAGCCCCTATAACGTGGGGCTGGACAGCGCAATCCTGATGAACCCCGAGGTTTGGGTGGCCTCCGGCCATGTGGGGGGATTTTCGGACCCGCTGATGGACTGCAAGGAGTGCAAGACCCGCCACCGGGCCGACCAGCTCATCGAGGACCAGACGGGCGTAAACCCCGAGGGCTGGGAGTTTGCCCGGATGGAGGCGTTTATGGCGGAGCACCACGTCAAATGCCCCAACTGCGGCAAGGAAAACTTCACCGGCATCCGCAAGTTTAACCTGATGTTCCAGACCTTCCAGGGCACCACCGAGGACAGCAAGAGCACCCTTTACCTCCGGCCCGAGACCGCCCAGGGCATCTTTGTCAACTTTATGAACATCCAGCGCACCAGCCGCAAGAAGGTCCCCTTCGGTGTGGCCCAGGTGGGCAAGAGCTTCCGCAACGAGATTACCCCCGGCAACTTCATCTTCCGCATCCGGGAGTTTGAGCAGATGGAGCTGGAGTTCTTCGTCAAGCCCGGCACCGACCTGGAGTGGTTCGCCTACTGGAAGGACTACTGCCGGCAGTGGCTGCTGGACCTGGGCCTGCGGGAGGAAAACCTGCGGCTGCGGGACCACGAGCAGGAGGAGCTTTCCTTCTACTCCAAGGCCACCACCGACTTTGAGTACCGCTTCCCCTTTGACTGGGGGGAGCTGTGGGGCATCGCCGACCGCACCGATTACGACCTCACCCAGCACCAGGAGCACTCGGGCAAGAGCATGGAGTACTTTGACCCGGAGACGGGGGAGAAGTACGTCCCCTATGTAATCGAACCCTCCCTGGGGGCGGACCGGGTAACGCTGGCCTTCCTCTGCGACGCCTACGACGAGGAGACCCTGGAGGGCGGGGACCAGCGGACGGTGATGCGGTTCCACCCGGCCCTGGCTCCCTACAAGGCGGCGGTGCTTCCCCTTTCCAAAAAGCTGCGGGAGCCGGCGCAGAAGATCTTTGGGCAGCTGGCCAAGCGGTTTATGGTGGATTACGACGAGGCCGGGGCCATCGGCCGCAGGTACCGCCGTCAGGACGAGATCGGCACCCCCATGTGCGTCACCTACGACTTTGATTCGGAGGCAGACGGCTGTGTCACCGTGCGGGACAGGGATACCATGGAGCAGGTGCGGATGCCCATCGGCGAGTTAGAGGCTTACATTGCGAAGAAGATTGAGTTTTGACGAGGGAGGAGCCCGCACCGGAGGGTGCGGGCTCCTTTTTGCGTGGTAACGGTGTTGCTTTAAGATGGGTAGTTTGGTGGGGCAACAAAGCTTTTAGACCGGTGGACCCAAAATGCGCCCGCCCCTACAACCAAACATAGCCACAAACCAGCAAGCCTATCCGTCCCCCATCCCCCCGCAGGGAATCAGATCCGCCGGAGGCACCTTAAACAAAACACCTCCACCCAATGCAAAAACCGCAAGCCCCTTCGCAAAATGACAGCTAAGCTGCGAACGGACAGGCTTTTAGGCCGGTGAACCCAAAATGCGCCCGCCTCCAGCGCCTACGGCGCGCGGCGGGCTGTTTTGGGGAGAAA
>JAAWGY010000238.1 GCA_022795575.1 Angelakisella sp.
CGGCCTACAACAGAACGGCAGGGCCTGTGCCAAAAACACAAGCCCTGCCGTTATTGTAGCCGTCCTGGGGAGTTTCGCTCCTGCGGGAGCGACCAGGGCGCTGCCCTGGACCTGCAAGCCTTTGAAAAGGCTTGACCGAAACTTTTATCGCTCTTCGGGCCTGCTTTGGGAAAAAGCTGCTGCTCTTTTACAGCTCTATTTTGCCGTACAGCGATGTTTTCTGCGTAGCCTCCCGCTCCTCCTGGGTAAACTCCACCGTCTTCGGCGGCGGTGCCGCCGGTTCTACCGCCTTGGGCGCATACACCCGCTCCGGCGCCGGTCCGTCATCCAGCTTGGGCCGTGGCGCCTTTACACCACCTGCCTCCGCCGGCCGGGGCGGTCTCGGCCCGCTCCGCCGGTCATCCCGGCGGCCCCCTCTGCCGCCCTCCCGCCGGCGCTCTCCGCTCCGGTCCCGGTCACGGTCGCGCTCACGACCGCCATCCCGGCGGCCCCTGCTATCTCCGCTCCGCTTCGGCCCGTCAATCGCCGAAATCACCACCCGCCGGTTGGGATCAACCCCAATCGAGGAGGAAGTGGCCCCCTTGATCTGAGACACCGCCCCATGGATCACCCGCCGCTCGTAGGGGTTCATCGGCTCCAGAGTGGTGGACTTTCCGGTGCGTACCGCCGTATTCGCCAGCTTGCGGGCCAGCGCCTCCAGCGTCCGCTCCCGTTTCTCCCGGTAGTTGCCGCTGTCAATGTTGATGCGGATGTAATCCCCCTCGCCCCGGTTGGCCACCAGGCTGCTCAGGTACTGGATGGAATCCAGCGTCTCCCCCCGCCGCCCGATGATAACCCCCAGGCCGCTGCCGGTAAGCTGCAAGCAAACGTTGTCTTCATAGTACCGGGGTGTTACCTTAACCTCCCCGATGCCCATCAGCCCCAAAATCCGCTCCACATAGGCGGCGCTGCGCTCTACCCGGGCCCGGACGTTGTCGGTGGGCTCCACCTCCACCTGGGCCCTTTTGGCCGGTGCAGGGGCAGGGGAGGGGGCGGCAGCGGCCCTCTCCTCGTGGGGGGGGCGCTGCTCCTGGGGCCTTGCCGGGCGCTGTTCCCGGGGCTTGCGCTCCCGGGGAGGATGGGGTTCCCTCCGGGGCGGCTGGGACGCGGCGGGCTGCACCTTTTCCTGGGGCTCCCCTGCGGGCGCGGAGGCAGGGACAGCCTGCTCCCGGGCCGGCTTCTCCTGCCGGGGGGCCTGGGGCTTTGCCGCCGCGGGGGCCTGGGTGGCCGGCTGCTCCCGGCGGGGTGCCGGAGCCGGCGCTGCCTTGGGGGGCTCCTCCTTGGGGAGCACCGGGTCGGGCAGCTCCCGGAACACCCGCACCTTGGCGGGGTAGGTCTTTAGTCCCAAAAAGCCCTTCTTTTCCCGGGCGATGATCTCAAAGTCGAAGCTGTCCTCCTCCCGGCTGATGCCAAGCTCACGACAGCCGTTATCGATGGCCGCATTGACATCACGGCCGGTAGCAATGGTTTCCTGAATCAAAGCAAGTACACCTCCATCCTCACTTCAAATCGTCATCGGTCACTTCCACATAGGTGTCGCCGTATTTTTCCGCGTTGCGGCGGCGGGCCTCCGCCAGCCTGCGGCGGTTCTGCTCCTTTTGGGATAGGGCGGCTTCCTCCTCCACCCTGCCCTGCTCCTTGGCCCGTTTTTTGGCCTCAATCTTTTCCTGGCGCTCCCGTTCCTTCCGGGCCTCTTCCTCCGCCTTCATCTTTTCGGCGATCTCCTTGGGGTTCCAGAAGTGGTTCATTACCATAGTTTGGCCCACCGCCACAACGTTGGAGATGGTCCAGTACAGGCCGGCGCCGGCAGGCACCATAAAGGTAAACCACAGGGACATCAGGGGCATCATCAGCATCATTATGGTGGTGGTGCTGTTATTTCCCGCGGCACCGGCGGCGTTACGCATGGTGACAAGGGACATCAGCAGGGCGGTACCGCCGGAAAGGATGGGGATTAGGATAATGGGGTTCAGCAGACTGGCCATGGCCTCTCCGGAGAGGCCAAAGGTAATCACCTGGTTGGGGAAGATGGAGAGATCCAGCCCCAAAAAGTGCATATCAAAGGCCAGGATCTTGTCCAGCATATCGCTGCCCAGGGCGGCGTAGGCGGCGGGATCCGCTTTGATGGAGTTAAAGATAGAGATCTCCGGGGCGTAGCCGCCGGTGGCGGCGGTGCCGATGATGCCGGTGGCGATTTCGGCGGCTTTGGTCATCACGTCGCTGGGGATGTGCAGCAGGTGGGTCAGGGGGCGGTACACCACATCCAAAAGGCCGAAGATGATGGGGAACTGGATGAGCATCGGCAGGCAGCCGGCGGTCATCGAGTAATTCTCCCGGTCATAGAGGGCCTGCATCTCCTCGTTCATCTTTTGGGGATTATTTTTGTACTTGGCCTGGATCTCCTGCATTTTAGGCTGGAGGATCTGGAGCTTGATGGTAGACTTCTGCTGTTTGATTGCCAGGGGGATAAGCAGGAGCTTGGTAACGATGGTAAAGAGGATGATGGCCCAGCCGTAGCTATGGATGAGCTGGTACATCGCCCACATCAGGTAGCCCAGAGGGATACCGAAAAGCTGCATAATAAATCTCATAACAATTTGGTCCTCTCGATGGGTGGGATAGACCGGGTCCTGGCAGGGACCGGGTCAGGGGCCGCCGGCGGCGGGAGATGGCCGGTTCCGGCGGTAATCTGCATTCCGCATAGTCAGTCCTTGGGGGGCTGTTCCTCCTCCAGCCCGGCAAAGGGGCGGAGGGTGAACCGCATGGGGACGGGGTCGACGCCGCCCTTACAGAAGGGGTTACAGCGCAGGATGCGGCACAGGGCCATCAGTCCTCCCCGGAGGAGGCCGAAGCGCCGGATAGCGGTAGCCGCATAGGTAGAGCAGCAGGGGACGAAGCGGCAGGTGGGGAAGGGCTTAAGGGGGGAGAGATACCTTTGATAAAACCGGATTGGCAGTAGGGCCAGGGGTTCTTTTTTTCCTTTTTTCATGCTGCTCACTTCTTTTTTGGCTGGGGGCTGGTGAGGCGGCGGAGGTGGTGTGACATTGCATCCAGCACCTGGGGCATTTTAGCGGCTGTGGTACGGCCCCGGGCCACAAAGACGATATCCCAGCCCATGGGGACGGTTGCTTCGGCCTGCTGCCAGGCGGCGCGGATGAGGCGTTTTGCCCGGTTGCGCTGGACGGCGCCGCCGATCTTTTTGGTTGCGGTGATTCCCACGCGGCGGGCTTTGGAGCCATTGCGGCGGGCATAGGTAACGAGCACGGGGGAGACCAGGGACTGGCCTTTGCGGTACAGCCGGAGGAAATCCCGATTCTGGTTAAGGGTGAGGGCGTTTTTCAACCGGACTGCCTCCTTTTTTTCCGATGATTTTTCCCATCAAAAAAGATTGCCCACTCTTGGGTGGGCAGTCAATTCTGGTGGGCTTACGGCTCATCAGAGGGAGAGGACTTTACGGCCTCTTGCCCGGCGGCGGGCCAACACCTTGCGGCCATTGCTGGTGGACATTCTTTTCCGGAAGCCGTGCACTTTACTCCTCTGCCGTTTTTTGGGCTGATAGGTTCTCAGCATTTCTTATTTCCCCTCCTTCTCTGGGATGTTTAAGCTCCTTGGCCAGGGAGGCCAGGGGGCGGCCTTAGCGGGTATTTTGCTGGGTTTGGTGCAGAAGGACAAATTCCCTCTTGTAGTTTATCATTATACCTTACTTGCGGAATGCCTGTCAAGCCGCTTTTTTAGCAGGGGCGTTGAATTTTTGGCCCGCAGGGCGCTAAAAGTTTCGGTCAAGCCTTTTCAAAGGCTTGCAGGTCCAGGGCAGAGCCCTGGTCGCTCCCGCAGGGAGCGAAACTCCCCAGGACGGCTATCACAAAAGCAGGGCTTGTGTTTTTGGCACAGGCCCTGCCGTTCTGTTATAGGCCATCAGGCCGCGGTTTTTATCGGCGGCTTTTTGGTGAGGATGGGGGCTATGGCGGTTATGTAGCCTGCTGGTGGGGAAGCGCAAACCGCGGCCGGGGTTAGGAGTAGGGCCTATCTCCCCAAAACAGCCCGCCGATGCAATTGGCGGGCGTATTTTGGGTTCACCGGCCTAAAAGCCTGTCCATTCGCAGCTTATCTGTCCTTTTGCGAAGGGTGCTTGCTGTTTTTTTGCGTTGGGCAAGGTGCCTCCGGCGGATTTTGATTCCCAGCGGGGGGGAGTGGGGGTGTTTTGTTTGTTGTTCTGTTGCTCCGTTTCGTTGTGGGGGGTAGGATGGTGGTTTTTTGTGGCCTTTCTTAGGCTGGTGCGTAACTGAAGATGTATATTCCTTGACCGCCTACCCGGCGGGGGGTCACTTTCTGGTTCGCCAGAA
>JAAWGY010000239.1 GCA_022795575.1 Angelakisella sp.
CTCCGTCGCCTGCGGGCATCCCTTCGGGAACGTGCCCTACGGGCAACCTCCCCTTTCAGGGGAGGCACGGCCTAAGAGCCGCCTACGGCGGTTGGCCGTAGGGGCTGCTTCGCAGCCCTTTGGAGGGACGGTTTACGGTCGGGTATGTGCCAAAGAAGGTGGGCCCTGCCATCCTATCAGGCCGTCAGGCCGCGGTTTCTAACAGCGGCGTAGTGGTGAGGATGGGGCCAATGGCGGGTTGTCGCCCTCCTGGCCAGGAAGCACAAACCGCGGCCGGGGTTAGGGGTAGACGCTATCTCCCCAAAACAGCCTGCCGCGCGCCGCAGGCGCTGGAGGCAGGCGCATTTTGGGACCACCAGCCTAAAGGCCTGTCCCCAATCAGAAGGCACTATCTTTAACAGAGCATACCCAAAACCAACAAACGAAGGAAATAACCAGAAAGGGGGAAAAGCCCCATGCCCATCAGCGAAGGCGAGGTGCGGGAGCTGGTCTGCCGGGTGCTGGCCCAGTGGGGCAGCCTGACGGCGGGAAAACCCGGCCCGGAGGGCAGAAGCCGGGAGATCCCCATGGAGGCCTCCGCCCGCCATGTCCACCTTACCAGGGAGGCGGCGGAAGCCCTCTTTGGCCCGGGGGAGAGGCTGAGCAAGAAACGGGACCTCTCCCAGCCCGGGGAGTTTTTGAGCCAGCAGCGGGTGCGGCTGGTGACGGCCAAGGGGGAGCTGGCCAATGTGGCGGTGCTGGGCCCGGAGCGGTCCGCCGTCCAGGTGGAGCTTTCCCTCACCGACGCCCGGACGCTGGGGGTGGCGGCACCGGTGAACCTCTCCGGCGACCTGACCGGGGCCGGGGACGTCTACATCGTGGGGGAGAAGGGAATGATTTCTGCCCCGGGCAGCGTCATCGCCGCCAAGGCCCATATCCATATGACGCCCGCCGACGCCCGCCGCTTTGGGGTGGCGGACGGCCAGAGGGTGCGGGTGCGGGCCAGGACCGCCCGCCCCGTCACCTTTGAGGAGGTGGTGGTGCGGGTGAAGGAGAGCTTTGCCCTGGCCATGCACATCGATTTTGACGAGGCCAACGCCTGCGCCCTAAGGGGCGGGGAGGTTGGCGAAATTATCCCGTAAAGGAGGTGAAGCCATGGCGGAGCTTACCAAGGAGCAGCTCATCGAGCTAATCACCCGGGAGGTGCTGAAGACGCTGGGGGGCGGGGAGCCGGAGGAGCCGGCGGACAAAAGCGGCCTGCCCCTGGCCCTGTGCATCGGCCCGGCGGACCAGCTGCCAAGGGGTGTGCGCAGCCAGTACCGGTTTGCATCCATAGAGGAGTACCAGGGGGATATCGCCCCCTACGAAAGGGTGTTTATCACCGCCATCACCCAAACCCAGCTGGTGGATACCGCCCTGGGCCGGGACAGCCAGCCTGTCACCTGCGCCCTCTCCAACGCCCTTTTGCAGGGGAAGGAAATCTTCCTCTACGACAGCGCCCTTGGCCACCGCAAGCTGGCGGGGCGGGGGAGCCGGGGCTTCTACCAGCTGCTGGAGGGGTATGTCCGCACCCTGCAATCCTATGGCGTCAAGCTGGTGCAGGGAACCACCGTCATCGATAAGTACCAGAAAACCGCCGCCCCCGGGGCAGACCTGCCCAGCGGGGTGATCACCGAGGCGGTGGCGCTGGAGCTCTGCCGGAAGGGGGAGGGGGAGATCGTGCTGCGGAAGGGCACGGTGCTCACACCCTCGGCCAAGGACGTCTTCCTCCACGCCGACCGGCATATCACTTATCTGTAAAAGAGGAGATACCGCCATGATCATCTGTAAAGTCATCGGCCACGTTTGGGCCACCAAAAAGGAGGAGGCGCTGGAGGGCATCAAGCTAATGGTGGTGCAGGAGAGCAGGACCAACCAGAAGAGCCCCAGTACCTTTGTCGCCGCCGACCGGGTAGGGGCGGGAATCGGGGAGGACGTGCTGGTGGTCAGCGGCAGCACCGCCCGCCGGGCTCTGGGCCGGGACGACCTGCCGGTGGACTGCGCCATTGTGGGCATCATCGACACGGTGGAGGTAGAGAAGGAAGCCGCCCAGCAGGGCAAAAGCGGGAAATAAGGAGCGGCCCCAGCCCGGCAGGGCGGGGAGAGAGCCGCCCGGACAGCGGGCCGGGGGATGGGGGATCGCTCCCCAAGGGAGGAAGGGACCATGTCGGTCATCCAGCAGATCTTTGACGCCGGGGTGGTGGGCTGCGGCGGGGCGGGTTTTCCCACCCACGCAAAGCTTTCCGGCAAAGGGGTGGAGGTGCTGATCCTCAACGGGGCGGAGTGCGAGCCGCTGTTGGGCACCGACCGGTGGCTGATGCGCCACCGGGCAAAGGAGATCGTCACCGCCGCCGCCGCGGTGGCCAAGGAGATTGGGGCGGCGCAGTGGGTGGTGGGACTCAAGAAGAGCTACACCCGGGAGATTGCCGCCCTGGAAAAGGGGATGGGGGAGCTGCCCCGGGGGAGCGCCCCCGGGAGGCTGCACACCATGGAGAGCTTTTACCCGGCGGGGGACGAGCAGGTGCTGGTCTACGAGATAACCGGCAGGGTGGTGCCCCCGGCGGGGATCCCCCTGGAGGTAGGGGCGGTGGTATCCAACGTGGCCACCATGGCGGCGGTGCACGACGCCATGGTGGGGAGGCCCTTTACCCGCAAATACCTTACCATCACCGGGGCGGTGGCGGAGCCCAAGGTGCTGCGGGTGCCGGTGGGCACCAGCTTTGGGGACTGCATCCGGCTGGCGGGGGGTGCAGTCATTGACGACTGGGTGGCGGTAAACGGCGGGCCGATGATGGGCAGGGTGCTCACCATGGCGGAGGCCGGGGAGGCGGTCGTCACCAAGACCACCTCCGGGATCCTCATCCTGCCGGCGGAGGGGGCGGTGGGGCGAGCCAGCCGGATATCGCTGGCCCATATGAAGAACCGGGCGGCGGCGTCCTGCATCCAGTGCAGCTACTGCACCGAGCTTTGCCCGCGGCATCTGCTGGGGCACCCCCTGGAGCCCCACAAGATTATGCGGAAGATGGCCATCAGCCCGGACATCACCCAGCTTTTGGAGGATCCGGATGTGCAGAAAGCGGCGCTCTGCTGCCAGTGCGGCGTCTGCGAAAGCTACGCCTGTCCCATGGGGCTACAGCCCCGGCGGGTGAACGGGATGCTCAAGGAGGCGTTAAGCAAGGAGGGCATCCGGTACCAGCGGGAGGAGGGGGCGGTTTGGCAGCCGCTGCCGGCCCGGAGGAACCGGAGGATCCCCACCCAGCGGGCGGCGGCCCGGGCGGGGGTGCTGGACTGGTACCACACCGAATTGGAGGAGCTGGCGGAATACCAGCCGGACCGGGTGGTACTGCCGCTGGACCAGCAGATCGGGGCGGCTTGCCAGCCGGTGGTAAGGGCCGGGGACCAGGTAAGTGAGGGCCAGCTGGTGGCCCGGTGCCCGGAAGGGCGGTTAGGGGCGAACCTCCACGCCTCCATCACCGGGACGGTGGAGGAGGCCGAGGGACGGGTTGTGATCCGGGAGAGGAGGGGATAGGCGCATGAACCTTTGCGTCGGGTTTTTAGAGCTGAACAGCATTGCCAAGGGGATTGAGGCGGCGGACCGCATCCTAAAGACGGCGGAGACGGAGCTGCTGTTTGCCAAGGCGGGGTGTCCGGGGAAGTACTACATCCTTTTTTCCGGGGAGGTGGCGGCGGTTTCGTCGGCGCTGGAGGCGGGGAGGGAGACCGGGGGGGCCCACGTGGTGGACAGCGTGGTGATTCCCAGTGTACATCCCATGGTGATATCGGCCATTAACCAGGCGGTGGAGCCGGTGCCGGTGAATGCCCTGGGGGTGATGGAGTTCTTTAGCGTGACGGCATCGATATGGGCGGCGGACGCGGCGGTAAAGGCGGCGGAGGTTGACCTGATGGACGTGCGGCTGGGTACCGGAATCGGGGGCAAATCGTTTGTGATTCTCTCGGGGGATGTGGCGGCGGTGCACGAGGCGGTGGGGGCCGGGGTGCGGACGGCGGCAGAGAATGGGCTGTTGGTGGGACAGGTGGTAATCCCGAACCCTAAGGCGGAGATATTCAACAGCCTGTTGTAAAGGAGAAGAAGCCTACAAATTACAAGGCCCGCAGGGCGCCAAAAGTTTCGGTCAAGCCTTTTCAAAGGCTTGCAGGTCCAGGGCAGCGCCCTGGTCGCTCCCCGCAGGGAGCGAAAGGCTTAGGGGCGGCTATAGCGGCGGCGGGGCTTGTGCCGAAGAGAACGGCCCCTGCGGGGGGAACCCCTCCGTCGCCTGCGGGCGACACCTCCCCTTTCAGGGGAGGCACGGCCTAAGAGCCGCCTTCGGCGGTTGGCCGTA
>JAAWGY010000240.1 GCA_022795575.1 Angelakisella sp.
AAGCGCAGGAATACTGTATGTATTTTAAGGTTTTTTGGTAAAGGCAGGCGGAAAATTTGCCGTCAAGATGTGCGCGGCGGCTATTGGTACAGCTTCTTATTTTAGGGGATGAAGGAAGGGATTGGTATCAAATATCTGGTTGATTTTTCGGCGCTGGCGCTCCTTTACTGCTTTGTCTTTTTCGGGAGGTGGAGGCGGAGGGGCTGTGATGTCCTGCTGGTCAATACGCTCCTGTATGTCTACCTGTCCTTCGTGCTCTTTTTTACCCTGATGCCGGTAATCACCTCCCTTCCCTTTGTTCTGAACCACTCCTATATCCCCATGAACCTGGTTCCCTTTATCGATGTTGCGGCGGGGAGAGGGGATTTTATCCGGCAGGTGGTATTAAACGTCATTATGACCATGCCCTTCGGCTTCCTGTTCCCCCTGACCCAGCGCCGGACCGCCGGATTGGGGCGGACGGTATGGTTCTGCTTTCTGATGAGCCTGGGGATCGAGCTGCTACAGCCGCTGATCAACGGGGTTCGGTCCTCGGACATCACCGATATCATTACCAACGTCACCGGCGGGGTGCTGGGGTATGGGTTTTATCTTCTTTTCCGGCCCATTACATTTTGGGTGTTGGATCACCTGAAGCCAAGGAGGTACCGCCATCAAAAGCTATGAGATCGGGGAAAACGACTGCGGCCAGCGGCTGGACCGCTTTCTGCAAAAGGCCATCCCCCTGCTGCCCCCAAGCCTGATGCAGAAGTACCTGCGCACCAAGCGCATCAAGGTGAACCGCAAGCGGTGCGAGGGCTCCTACCGGCTGGCGCCGGGGGACCTGGTCCAGTGCTACATCAGCGACGAGTTTTTCGCCGCCGACGGGGACCAGTGGGCTTTCCGCTCCGCCCGGGACCAGCTGGAGGTGGTCTATGAGGACGACAACATCCTCATCGTCAACAAGCCGGCCGGGCTGGTGGTCCATGTGGACAACGACGGCGAGGTGGACACCCTCATCAACCGGGTGCTGAAGTACCTGGAGAAAAGCGGCCAGTACAACCCCGCCGCCGAAAGCTCCTTCGCCCCTGCCCTCTGCAACCGCATCGACCGCAACACCAGCGGTCTGGTTCTCTGCGCCAAAAACGCCCCCTCCCTCCGGGTGCTCAACGAGAAGATCCGGGACCGGGAGATCACCAAGCTTTACTGCTGTCTGGTCTTTGGCGTCCCCTCCCCGCCCCATGCCCTCAAAAAAGCCTTTCTCCGCAAGGACGCCGCCAAAAACCAGGTGGAGATCTTCGACCAGCCGGTCCCCGGGGGGCGCACCATCCTTACCGAGTACACCGTCCTCTCCTCCCGGGAGGGCATCAGCCTGGTGGAGGTGAACCTCCACACCGGCCGCACCCACCAGATCCGGGCCCACATGGCCCACCTGGGCCACCCCCTGGTGGGGGACGCCAAATACGGCGTCAGCCGCCAGAGCAAGGGGCTCCCCTTCCGGCACCAGGCCCTCTGCGCCTACTGCCTCACCTTCGATTTCCCCACCCCGGCGGACCACCTGAACTACCTGCGGGGACAGAGCTTCCGTGTGCCGGGGCTCCCCTTCCCCCACAGCCTTGCCGGGGAGGCGCCCCCGATACCGGAGAATAACACCGAACCACAGCACCCCTTGCATCGCAGCACAGCCATGGAACAGATTACTTTATCAAACAAGGAGAATGACTTACCGTGAACAACCCACCAAGGCTTTCCTTTGCCAGCGACTACATGGAGGGGGCCCATCCCGATATCCTCCGCCGGCTATCAGAAACCAACCTCCTCCCCACCCCCGGCTACGGCGCCGACCAATTCACCGCCGCCGCCCGGGATAAAATCCGGGAGGCCTGCGCCGCGCCCCAGGCGGAGGTCCACCTGCTTGTCGGCGGCACCCAGGCCAACGCCGTGGTCATCTCCTCGCTGCTGCGGCCCTACCAGGGGGTTATCGCACCGGATACCGGCCACATCAGCGTCCACGAGGCCGGGGCCATCGAGGCCGGCGGGCACAAGGTCCTCACCCTGCCCCACCGCTTCGGCAAAATCACCGCCGGCCAGATCCGGGAGCTTCTGGACCGCTACCGGGGGGACGAAACCCGGGACCACATGGTCATGCCGGGGATGGTCTACCTCTCCCAGCCCACCGAGTACGGCACCCTGTACACCGCGGCGGAGCTACGGGAGATCAGCGCCCTTTGCCGGGAGGCCGGCATCCCCCTCTACATAGACGGCGCCCGGCTGGCCTACGCCCTGGCCTGCCCGGAAAACGACCTCACCCTGCCGGAGCTGGCCCGGCTCTGCGATGTCTTCTACATCGGGGGCACCAAGTGCGGGGCCCTCTTTGGGGAGGCGGTGGTGTTCCCCCGGCCGGGGCTCATCCCCCACTTTTTCTCCATCATCAAGCAGCGGGGGGCGCTGCTGGCCAAGGGGCGGCTGCTGGGCCTCCAATTCGATACCCTCTTTACCGACGGCCTCTACCTGCGCGTTGGCCGGCCCGCCATCGACGCCGCCCACCGCATCCGCAGGGCCTTAAAGGAGAACGGCTACCGCCTCTTCTTCGATACCCCCACCAACCAGATCTTCTGCGTGCTGGAAAACCGGCAGCTTGAGCGGCTGGCCCAATGGGTGGACTTTGGCTTTTGGGAGAAGCAGGACCAAAGCCATACGGTGGTCCGCTTTGCCACCAGCTGGGCCACCCGCCCGGAGGACGCCGAGGCCCTGGCCGCCCTGCTGGCCCGGGAACGGGACCGATAGGGGAGCGCCATGGCACGGTACCAAATCCCGACAAGAAACGATTACGGCTACCGCACCGGCATCTACCAGAGCTTTTTTGTCTCCCTGGCGGTCACTCTGGCGCTGGTGCTGTTCATCGATCACTTCCTCTCCCCCATCGCCTACCGGCAGTACCGGAAGGAGCGCGCCCTCCCCGCCGGTTCGGTGGGGGCAGCCGCCGATGACAGCGTCCCGGTGGCCCAGTCCATCGACGACCTGGAGCGGCTGGAACGGTTTACCATCGACACGGTGGGCTCGGTGCTGAACTACGACGACTTTACCGCCGAGGACGGCACCGTCTACCACTACCTCACCCTGCCCAGCGGCGAGACCATCTACGCCCGCATCAACCGCAAGTCCCTTACCCAGCTGGAGGAGGCGGGCCATTACCGCCTGCCGGTGGGCTGCTGGCGGGAATGGCCGGGGGAACCGCCGGGGTTGGTGACAGAGATGGCAAACCGCATCGCGAACGGCGAAAACGCCGCCTACTACGCCGAAAAATTCGGGGAGGACTACCCCCGGCGCGCCGCCAGCCGCTACGTGGATATGTACGGGGACTACCGGCCGGTCCTCAGCGAGGCGGATTACATCGACAACCTCAACCATGGCCTTGTGGGCATCCTTACCGTTCTGACCTTTTTGGGGTATTCCATCCTCCGGAACCTGCTGGGACAGACCGCCCCCATCTTTTGGGCCTCCAAGGACCGGCTCCTCCCCAAAAACGACCTGGAGTGCTGGTGCGCCTCCACCTTTGCCATCTGGTCCTTCTCCTTCCCCGCCCTGGAGGGCTGGCCCTTGGTGACAGGGGGCCACCGCACCGCCCGGCGGGTGCGGATGACCAGGCGCTCCCTCCGGGAGCAGTGGGGCATCCAAGGCAAGGAGGACGGCCTGAACGTGGTCCGGCAGGACCTCACCGACGGCTGGGCCCGGGAGACGGGCCTGCTGGACGGCACCTGTGCCGGCTGGGACCTCTGCCGGGCCACCCAGCTGCTGGGGATGATGCATCTGGCGGGGTACATCGACCGGGCCACCCTGGACGTGGAGTTTTCCCGGGCGGGCAGGGTGATTCAGCAAAGGTTTTCCGGCTGGGACGCCCTTACCGACAGCTACCTGCTGGGCTGCGCCCAGTGGCTTGGCGAGGAGTACGGCAAATACCGGGACATCCTGCTGGACCTGCGGGCCACCCCCTACGGCCCCTACTCCATCCCCTGGCGCACCGACCTTACCTGGGCCCCGGATGGCAGCAGCGGGGACGATACGGCAGTCAGGGAGATTTTGCGGAATTACCGGGTGCGGTAAATAGAGGAATCCTGCCTTGCAAAAGGCGGGGTTCTTTTGTTGTGCAATCTTTTATTAGTCGATAATATCTTTTTCTACCTTTAGGTCATTTTACAAGGAACTACACGCAGACCGTGAAACGGGCTGCTGACAACAAACAGGCGCTATGCTCCCAGCAAGGGGCATAGCGCCTGTTTGTTGTGGGGGTATCCAAAGGGGGCAACGCCCCATTTGGCACACGACTTTGCGAAGCAAAGTGTAGTGTGTTATACGC